>NZ_JYDF01000001.1:0-127312 GCF_003263525.1 Rahnella sp. NRRL B-41462
TTTTCAAAGCACACTTCAACTTTTTTGATTTTTGCTTTAATACCCCACCCCAACCCTCCCCTTCGCAGGGGAGGGCGCCGACTGCGTTATTCCTGCGAGACATCTTCCAGATTTTATCTTGAACGTTATTACAACTTTATTTTAACCATATATATAACAATTTACTCACACGTCCAAAATCAATGCGGAGGCATTGGCTGGGATCTAATAAAGATATTCTCAATTTAGATAAAAATTTATTATATTAAATTTGATGATGGTTATTATTGCATATAGTTAAGCGAAAGCATTACTGTTTCAGGCGATTGATTTTTAAATTACAAAGAGGTAGTGTTTGTATGGTGAATTTATTATTTCAATAAGGATATTTAAATGGCAATTCCAGCTTATTTATGGTTAAAAGATGACGGCGGTGCGGAAATCAAAGGGTCTGTGGATGTAAATAATAGAGAACGTAGTATTGAGGTCACAGGGTTTTCACATAATTTACGATTGCCAACAGACCCTTTAACCGGAAGCATTACAGCAACGCGTAATCATTCTGCGATGATTTTCCAAAAAGAGTTTGATTCATCATCACCTTATTTATATAAAGCGGTTTCAAAAGGCCAAACTTTAAAGTCAGCAGAATTTAAATGGTATCATATCAATGATGCAGGGCAAGAAGTTGAGTATTTCAATATATTTATCGAAGGCGTTAAGGTTGTGAGCATTTCCCCGCTGATGCATGATATTAAAGATCCAACCAAAGAAAAGCACAATCATCTTGAAGTTGTTGAACTCCGTTACGAAAAAATAACGTGGAAACATTGCGATGGGAACATCATGTTCACAGACTCATGGAATGAAAGGGCGTAAATTATGTCCAGACACCCTGTAGAAGGTGTAAATCAGCATCCTCCTTATGATATATCTGCAATCATCCCCCCAGGCATATCTATGAGTAATCATATGATGACGGCTCGTTTACACAAAGGTCCATCTGCATTAACTTATATATGGTTCTATAATCAGGTCAGGAATCATGGACCCTGGGACTATAAACAGTTGGGTGGAAAATATGAAAATTTCGGGAATTTTCATTACGGGGCTGTAGGAACAGCAGCAGGTATTTCACCTGGTGTTTTATTAAGAGGTGCTGGCGTGGCTCAAAAATTTGCAGGTACAAATGATCCTGAATGGGATTCTTATGAGGGACCAAACTCCCATTGGGATGATCCTAAAGATCAGACATGGATAAGAGCAGGAATTGATTATGCCAAAAGAACGGGTTTTTAGGAAAATATATATTTTCATCGTGTTGGTTATAGCTTTCCTGGGATATTTAATTAAGGTGGTATTAGATTTCTCACCTTATGAACAAACGATTATACGAAAGGAAAGTATAGGCGAGTTTAATACCCTTTATGTGACTGAAGGTAGTGCGGGTGCAACGACCCAAAATACGTATAAATATTATCTTTATCCATCTGTAAAAACAGAGAAAGAGTTTCTGGCGGATGTCAGAGATTATCCTTCTGTTCTTTTTACTTCAGATTCAAATGTCCAAATGCAATTGAAGGGCAGATATCTCTATTTTACAGTTAAAGGAACTATTTATAGTTTTACCAACCAATCTGATTCTGTCTTTATATACCTCAACTCAACCCCATTTTAGTGGGGTTTTATCCGCATGTTACCGTTCAATCTTAAACCCGACCTCTATTTTGTTCAGTAACAATGCTCATATTTCATTCAAATAACCATCACATTCCCGCCATGTAACGAGCAAAAACGCAGGGCAGGGGGCTTATTTACAGAACTGACGGGAAATAACAAACGGGGACAGTGCCCCGTTTGTTGCTATAAACAACGGGCAATCAGAAAGTGGCTTTAACGCCTAAAGACCCCATGACGCCTTCGATATCATTGTTGTATCCTTTCTGGTATTTAATCTCGCCATAAAATGACGTATTCCCTTTTATATTGCTGCTAAAACCTGTGCCCGCTTGCCACCAGTCGGATGCCATATCAGCGTTTAATGTTGACTCTCCAATTTGCGTAGATGGCGTATTATTTAGAATATGCACAGTGTCCAGTGTCAGGTAAGGGCTGATGAATGAAGTGGCGCTGTCGTGATAAATCCGCATACCTGCGCGACCCATGCCTGCATTGGTATGGTGACTTTTAATGTCGGATATTTCATCGGAAAAGCCGCCAGATTTTAAATACTGATAGGCCAGTTGCATCTGAGGTTCAATTTTTACCGAACCTGCAATTGTCCAGGGTTTACCTGCTTCAGCGGATAATAAACCCCCATAACTGTCTTGTTTAGCATCATAACGGCTATCAAACTGGTTGCGATACCAGGTGATTTGTCCGACAAGATCCAGATATCCCCCATCAGAAGCCATCCGGGTGTAATAACTCCCCAGACTGTAGGCATCTGTGCGAAGGCTGCCAGTATCAACTGATTTGCCCAGTACACTGCGTAGCTGATCTTGTGCATCTGTCGTCTGATGTCCAAGAGTCACCATCACACCCGCGTCAGTTTGCGTGCCATTGTCCGCTTGTTGCTTATAGATGCTGTTACCCATTTGCAGGAACCAGGTGTTGGTATCGTATCCAAATCTTCCCGCATTATAAGACGTTTTGCTGGCTTCAGTTCGTGCCCAAACCCCCTCTGTATTGACCTGCCGCTGATGGAAGGTTCCTACCGTACTGTAAGCGTAGTTGAGATTAAGTGTGGTACTGGCAATATAAGCTGGTATTTCCGGGCGATAGGATCTGTCGATTACAGGTTGTGGCTCAGGTGCAGGCTGAGGTTCTGGAGTCGGGTCGGGCATAGGTTCTGGACCCGGCTCAGGAGTCGGGTCTGGCAACGGGTCAGGAATGGGCGAAGCCTTTATTTCGGAGGTGAGGTACCAGTCATTAGCATCGCTGCTACTGCCTTCCTGAAGTGTGTAATCGTAAGCATCTGCGCTCACTTCCTTCGCCAGCAAGAATGATGCCGTACTGCTACCGTCAATCATCACCAGAGGAATGCTCACGGCATCAGCGCCGATCCCTGAGCCATTAATGAGTAATGCATATTGGCCTTCTGCATTACCTGTTACATGGATATGGTCGGTCTGACTTTGTTCTCCGCCTGCATTGAGATTTGTATTCAGGTTAAAGGTACCGGAACCTGACAAACTGCCCATTGTGAGCGTCTTGTAATCTCCGCCTGAGGCGAAGTTAACCTGACTGTTATCCATTGAAAGTTGGGCTATATCAGAGCTCGCTGACAGGTTCCATACACTTTGTTGTGTGGCGTTGATGGAAACATTTCCCTCTGCCGCGCCGTTCAGAGTTGACTGTGTAAGATTCAGATATAATGAGTCCGCAACCGAAGGCGGTGTTTCCCTTGCCTCACTGGCAGTTGTAGAAATATTGCCATTGATTAGCGAATTGTTTTGCGCGTTAACGGTCAACTGAACGCCTGATGTACCTGTACCATATGCCACGATGGCGTCAGAAGCATTTATCTGCGAAGCATTGAGTGTCGCCAGCCAGTTACCATCATTCGCCATCATGCCGCTGGCCGTTCCCGTGCTGCTGATCAGAACATCATTTGCGGTAAAACTTCCGCCTCCACCCTGATCAAACAGAACTGCATTTGCGGTGTCATTTTGTGTCACGATGCTGCCGCCAGTCATTGAGAACTGGCCTGCTCCGCCAACACGAACGCCATGGGCGTTCACACCCGCAGTGTCGATATCAATTTGATTCAGGTTAACATGGGCTTCCTGCCCCACATCCACGCCGTATGCATTATCTCCCTGAGTACTGATGCTGCCGCCATTCAGCGTGACCTGAGTGCCTGCATCACTGGCGTAAATACCTGTTGCACCGGCGCCTTCAGTGGAAATTATGAGCGCCTGATTAAATAAAGTTTGAGCTGACGCTGTATTACGCATTCCTGTTGAATCTGAACCAAGGGTATGAATACTACTTTCCAGATCATGAATAATAATATTACTGTTTTTGTTAACTATCCCTGCGGATTTTTTTCCTGTTGTGGTTATATTTATTCCCCCGGACTCCAGGGTGCTCTGGTTGTTCAGTGTTACTGCTTCTCCATTATTTCCTGAGCTTGTGATGCTCACGTTATCCTGAATTTTAATCTGAGAGTTTTCAGCTATAAATATGGCGTAGGTGTTGTCATAACTTGTCGAGACATGGACATCGCCAGGGCCTATATCAATGAGACTATTTCCTCCTCTGGCGAGTAATCCGTCTGCGTCAAAACTTGACGTGGTGACCGAAAAACCGCCACTCAGGTATATGTTTCCACCGTTATTTGCCCGGATTCCATCGGCGTAATCACCTGATGTAGTGAGTGAAAGAATAGTGGCATCTCTGGCATCAATAATGCCTCCGTTGTTAGCATGAATAGCGGGAGTACCTGTTGACGTAATTTCCAGCTCATCATCGGCCGTGAGTGTTATTACCTGACCTGTAGAGGCAGAAACCGGGCTGGTGATTTTTTCTGCCTGAGCGTTACTTGCACACTGCGTTGCAATGATAAGCAGGCTACCTTTTATAACTAAACTGGATCTTCTGGAAAATTTATTTTTATAGTAAATTGAATTTTTCATATTCACATCCATTATGAATTGCGCGGTAAATATAAAATTAAATTATAATATTCAATTTTTATTGAAGATTGAACGCATATCATAAATAGGAGTTCCGTAAAGAAGGCTTATTAATATATTAAGGAATCATTAATGCACAAATTATCCACTTTATATTCGGCAATATTCTGACCAGGATTTCCCTTTTGGGATGATACCTTAAACCCGACCTCTATTTTGTTCAGTAACAATGCTCATATTTCATTCAAATAACCATCACATTCCCGCCATGTGGCTGACACAAATGCAGGACAGGATAGGCACCTTATTTCGCTGACCGGTACCCTGTAATGCGCCGCACGTTGTTCCCTTATCTGATTTTGCTGCCGACGCTGATTTTTCTGTTTTTATTCACCTATTACCCCTTATTTCAGTCAGCGACGGACAGCCTGTTTGACAGTCGTCTGTCGTCAGACGCGCCGCCGTTTGTCGGTCTGCAAAACTATCTGCGCCTGATCCAGGATTCAGTCTTCTGGCGCGCGCTGCTCAATAATCTGGCGTACATCCTGATGACCGTGGTGCCCGGCATTATTCTTGCGCTGCTGCTGGCGGTTGCGCTGTGGGAAAACACCTCGCTGAACCGCTGGCTGCGTACCGCGTTTTTCTTCCCGATGATTATCCCGCTGGTCAGTGCCGCCACCTTGTGGTTGTTCATTTTCATGCCCGGTATGGGGCTGCTGGATTACTACCTGGCGAAAGCATTCGGGCCGATGAATAACAATTATCTCGGTATGAGCAACAGTGCGCTGATTGCGCTGAGCGTGATCGGCGTGTGGAAATTCGCCGGTTATTACATGCTGTTTTTCCTCGCCGGATTGCAGTCGATCCCCGCCTCTGCACGCGAAGCGGCGCTGATGGAAGGGGCGTCGCGCCCGCAGGTTTTCTTCTATATCACGCTGCCGTTACTGCGCCCGACCATCAGTTTTGTGGTCACTATCGCGCTGATTTATTCGATTACCCAGATAGATCACGTCGCGGTGATGACGCAGGGCGGGCCGAATAACGCCACCACCGTCTTGCTGTATTACATCCAGAGTCTGGCGAATGACACCCATGATTTAGGCAAAGCTTCGGCGGCGACATTCCTGACGCTGGTGTTGCTGTTTGGTTTTTCGATGCTGAATCTGCGTGTGCTGGAAAGAGGAGCTCACTATGAGCGTTGAAACGTCTGAAGCGCCGGTGATGACCGGTAAAAAATTGCGGGCGGGCGTGCGTTCGCCATCGATGTTATTGCGCGGTGCGCGCCGTTCGACACTGCCGGTTTTACTGCTGTGCGCGGCCTTTTTATGGATGGCGCCTTTCCTGTGGATGCTGTCGTCAGCATTCAGTGAAAGCAGTTTTTCGCCGGATATGGCCTCGCTGTTGCCGCGCTTCCCGCTGACGTTGCAAAACTTCCGTGATGCGTGGGACAGCGCCGACTGGCTGCGGCTTTACACCAATACCATTTTCTTCTCCTTCGGCACCTTTCTGGTTCAGCTGGTGACGATCACCACTGCCGGTTACGTGTTCGCATATCACGAATTTCGCGGCAAACAGACACTGTTCTACCTGCTGCTGATCCAGCTGATGATCATGCCGGTGATTATGATGGTGCCGAACATGATGATCCTCAAACAGTTCGGGCTGCTCAATACATTGACCGGCGTGATGATGCCGTATTTCGCCTCAGCGTTTGGCGTATTCCTGATGCGTCAGGCGTTTCTCAGCATTCCCCGTGAAATCGAAGAAGCCGCGCTGATGGAGGGCTGCCGCTGGTGGCAGGTGGTGTTCCGCGTGCTGATCCCGATGTCGTGGCCCGCCATCCTCGCCTTTGCCACTGTCAGCATTACCTATCACTGGAATGAATACCTGTGGCCGCTGATGGTGCTTAACGATCCGGACAAACAGGTGCTGACCGTCGGACTGGTGTCTTTCGCGATGGGTGCGGAATCGGGCGGGCAGTGGGGCTTAATTACTGCCGGAACGCTGATGGTGTGCCTGCCGCTGATGCTGGCGTTCATTATTTTTCAGAAACAGTTCCTGAAAAGCTTCGGCTTCTCGGGCATCAAATAAAGGAGTCATCCATGTTTTTAGCTCAGATTTCTGACATGCACTTTCGCAGCCACGGCCGCAAACTGTATGACTTTATCGATGTGAACGGCTGTAACGCCGAAGTGGTCAGCCAGCTTAACGCGCTGGAAGAACAACCGGATGCGGTGGTGATCACCGGCGATATCGTTAACTGCGGTTTGCCGCAGGAATATGAGGTGGCGCGCCGCACGCTGGGCAACCTGCGCTATCCGTTGTTTATCATTCCCGGCAACCACGACGACAAAGCGCAGTTTCTGGAAGCGCTGCATCCGCTGTGTCCGCAGCTCGGTACTGACCCGCAAAATATGCGTTACGCCATCGATGATTTCCCGATGCGTCTGCTGTTTGTCGATTCCAGCCTGGCCGGAGAATCGAAAGGGTACCTGACGCTCGAAACGCTGGCGTGGCTGGAAGGTCAGCTGGAGCAGGGCGGCGATAAACCGACGGCGGTGTTTATGCACCATCCGCCGGTGAAAGTGGGTTCGGCGCAGATGGACGCGATTTCCTGCGAAAACGGCGATCAGCTGCTGGCGCTGATCGACCGTTTCCCGTCGCTGGTTCGCGTGTTCTGCGGCCACACGCACCGCCTGATTTTCACCCAGTACAAACAGGCGATCATCACCACCATTCCCGGCACGGTGCATCAGGTGCCGTATTATCATCACAATCCGGCACCGTTTTATAACCTCGAACCGGCGGCCTGCGTGATGCACCGTCTGGTGGATAACACCGGGCTGGTCAGCTATCTGCATCCGCTGTCGCAATATCCGGGGCCGTATCTGTATGACGCGCAAATCAGTTGCCCGGCGGATGAGCAATGATGTCTGGCATTCGTCTGGAAAATATTACCAAACAGTTTGAAGGCAGCACGGCGGTGAATAAGCTGTCGCTGGAGATTGCCGACGGCGAATTTCTGGTGCTGGTCGGGCCGTCGGGGTGTGGCAAAAGTACCCTGTTGCGCCTGCTGGCGGGTCTTGAAGAGGTCAGCGACGGGCGCATTATGCTCGACGGCAATGACATCTCCGGGCTGTCGCCGCGCGAACGAAATTTCTCAATGATCTTCCAGAACTACGCGCTGTTCCCGCACATGACCGTGGAACAGAACATCACCTTTGGCATGCGTATGCGCAATGAGCCGAAAGATCAGCACCAGGCGCGGGTGGATCGTGTCGCCGGATTATTACAACTGGAGCCGTTGCTCAAACGTAAACCCGGTAAGTTATCCGGCGGCCAGCGTCAGCGTGTTGCGATGGCGCGCGCCATTGTGCGCGATCCGAAGCTGTTTCTGATGGATGAACCGCTGTCGAATCTCGATGCACGGCTGCGCACGGAAGTGCGTGACGGCATCATGCAACTGCATCAGCAACTGAAAACCAGCACCGTTTATGTCACTCACGATCAGATGGAAGCCATGACCATGGCGGATCGGATCGCGGTGCTGGATAAAGGCCATTTGCAACAAATCGGCGCGCCGGAAACGCTGTACGCGCACCCGGCCAATCTGTTTGTCGCCGGATTTATCGGCACCCCGTCGATGAATCTGTTTCTGCTGCCGTGCGCCGCTGGCGTACTGACAGTCGAAAACCAGCCGGTCCGTCTGCCGCAAACTGAACATGCGCAGGCGCTCGATGAGGTGTATCTGGGCATCAGACCCGAACACATCAGCGACCGGCCGGTGGAAGGCGAAAGCCTGCAATTGCAGGCGACGCTGACCTATCGCGAGCTGCTCGGCGCGGAGTATCTGTGCCATGCCGACACGCCGCTCGGGAAAATCCGTTACGTACGTAAAAACCAGTTGCGGGAAAACAGCGGGGACATTCCACAACCCGGCGACCGCATTACTTTGTATTTCTCTTTGCACGACCTTCATCTTTTTTCAGGCCAAAACCAGCAGAATCTGCACCGGGAGAATCACCATCATGCGTAAAGTATCTGTGCTGGCGCTCGCCATCGGCTTTATTGCCGCAGGCACGGCGTCCGCCAAAGAAAATATCGATTTCATGTTCCCTGCACCGGTTGACGGCAAGCTGACCATGGAAATGACCCGCGTTATCAAAGAATTTAACCAGTCACAAAATGATGTGGAAGTGCGCGGGATATTTACCGGCAGTTATGACACCACCAAAGTGAAAGCCGAAGCGGCAGCGAAATCCGGCCAGCCACCGGCGCTGGTGATCATGTCCGCTAACTTCACGGCGGATCTGGCGATCAAAAACGAAATTCTGCCGATGGACGAACTGTTCAAATTCGGCGACCAGAAAGCCACGCCGTTCCTGACGCAAAACTTCTGGCCCGCCATGCGCCAGAACGCTCAGCTTAACGGCGTCACTTACGCGATCCCGTTCCATAATTCGACGCCTATTCTCTATTACAACAAAGACATGTTCGCCAAAGCGGGCATTACCGCGCCGCCGAAAGACTGGGATGAATTGCTGGAAGACTCGAAAAAGCTGACGGATTCGGCGAAAGGTCAGTGGGGGATCATGTTGCCATCGACCAACGATGACTACGGCGGCTGGATTTTGTCGGCACTGACCCGCGCCAATGGCGGCCAGTATTACAACGCCGATTATCCGGGCGAAGTGTATTACGACAAACCATCCACCCTGGGCGCGCTGCGCTTCTGGCAGAATCTGGTATACCGCGACAAAGTGATGCCGTCGGGTGTGCTGAACTCCAAGCAAATCAGCGCGGCGTTCTTTTCCGGCAAACTCGGCATGGCGATGCTGAGCACCGGTGCACTGGGCTTTATGCGTGAAAATACCAAAGATTTTGAGCTGGGCGTGGCGATGATGCCTGCCAAAGTGCGTAACGGTGTCACCATCGGCGGGGCGAGTCTGGTGAGTTTTAAAGGCATTTCCGATGACCAGAAAAAAGCGGCTTACACCTTCCTGCAATATCTGGTCAGCCCGAAAGTGAACGGTGCCTGGAGCCGCTTTACCGGCTATTTTTCACCGCGTATGGCGTCTTATGACACACCGGAAATGAAAGAATATCTGGCGAAAGATCCGCGTGCGGCGATTGCGCTGGAGCAGCTGAAGTACGCCTATCCGTGGTATGCGACGTATGAAACCGTGGCGGTGCGTCAGGCGATGGAAAATCAGCTGGCGGCGCTGGTTAATGATGAGAAAGTCACGCCGGAAGCGGCGGCGGCACAGGCACAGAAAGACGCCGACACCATCATGAAACCTTATGTGGAATCAACGGCACTGACTGTTCCAAAGTAGGTGATCTCGCTCCTTCCCCTTTACGAGGGGAAGGAGCAAAAAAATTACTTCAGCCAGCCCTGCTGGTGGGCGTTGTCCAGATGGCTGCGGATATGCAGCCACAGTTCAGGATGGATATCGGCGATAAAGGCATTACGGGCTAACACCTGCTCCAGACGGATATTGTTCTCCACCCAGCTCTGCCCCTGATTATTCAGGTTCATGATCATCGGCATCACGCGGTCGATCACCAGCGCAAAGCGCGCTTCCGGGGTTTCACCCGCTTCGTATTCATTCCACAAATCCAGGAATTGTGTGTTCAGCGGTGCAGGCAGCAGGCCGAACAGGCGTTTCGCGGCAATGATTTCCTGATCGTGAACTGCTGCGCGGGCAGCGAGATCGTAAACCAGCACATCACCGGCATCGATTTCGACGATGTCGTGGATCAAAGCCATACGGATGACTTTATTGATATCAACGCCTTCCGGTGCGAAAGGGGCCAGGGACATTGCTGCCACGGCGAAATGCCAGCTATGTTCTGCGGAGTTTTCCTGACGCTCAGTGCCTAACACTTTGGTGCGACGTTGCACGCTTTTCAGTTTGTCGATTTCCATCAGGAACTGAAAAACTTCGGTCATTGCGCCGAAATTCAGCGGGGTAGTGGCTGCAGACATACTAAAACCTTAGTCATATTGACGGCATGGTAAACGGCGTTATTTCACTTTTCCGCTACACCTTAGTCGCTTGATATAAAAAAATCATGTTTTTGGGTGCGGAAAATGCATGTGTCTCAAAAATGTAATCTGAATGAATTATAAACAAATTGAATGAATTGAAGGGCTTCACACAACGGGGTGAATGAAATGATGATCTGCCTAAGAGACTGTTACATCAGATAATACTCATTTTAAGCTTACAGATGTACACTGGAATGGTTCTCAGTTAATCTGATTCTGTTGAACCGTTTTATTAACAATCATTTTCCCTTTTTTGTCTTGAGGATTCTCAACGTATGGGTAAGTTGTCTCCATCCCCACAGGGATATCCGTGGGCCGAAGAAATTGCCAACAGCCTGAGTCACGGCGTTGGTCTGGTTTTCGGGATTGTCGGACTGGTGTTGTTACTGGTTCAGGCGACAGGCGATAACGCCAGCGCCATGGCGATCACCAGTTATAGTTTGTACGGCGGCAGTATGATTTTGCTGTATCTGGCCTCCACGCTGTATCACGCGATACCGCATCAGAAAGCCAAATACTGGCTGAAAAAACTTGATCACTGCGCGATTTATTTGCTGATCGCCGGAACCTACACACCGTTCCTGCTCGTCGGGCTCAATTCCCCGCTGGCGAAAGGATTAATGGCGGTTATCTGGGGGCTGGCACTGTTCGGCGTGATTTTTAAACTGGCATTTGCGCACCGTTTTGAGGTGCTTTCGCTGGTCACCTATCTGACGATGGGCTGGCTGTCACTGATTGTGATTTACCAGCTTGCGACCACACTTTCTCTTGGCGGTGTGATATTGCTGGCGCTGGGCGGCGTGATATACACGCTGGGCGTTATTTTCTACGCCTCGAAACGCTTTCGGTTCGGCCACGCGATCTGGCACGGATTTGTGCTCGGCGGCAGCGCCTGCCACTTTTTAGCCATCTATTTTTACGTCTGATGTATTTAATTCAATTCAGTAAAAGGAAAGCGGAGCCTGATGCTCCGCTTTTTTGTGCCTGCTATTTCTTACCCGCGTCGTCCGACCACCATTGCACCAGTGAAGGCACCGGCCGCAGATCGTAATGCGCTTCGCCCAGCAGATGATTGAGGATTTTCGCCGATCGCCACGCAGTCAGTGTCAGTTGCCCCTCGGCGCTGCCGTGGCTGTGAATACCGGCATTCACCGCGTAAATGCGGTTCTGCTCCGGGCCGTCCCAGCGCAGATTGAAATTCGGCTGCAGCGGCAGATGCTGCTCGCGGTCATAAGGAATACGATCCAGCAATGGCTCGAGATAATCCGGCAAACCGGGACGGTAGCCGGTTGCCAGGATCACAATATCGGCACTGAAATGTTCCTCGCATTTTTCCAGCCCGTGTTTTGCCTGCAAACTGAAATCGCCAGCCGCATTACGCACGATATGATCCAGTGCACGGTGCGGCAACAAACGTACATTACGCCGCTGATGCAGCACGTCGAAACGGTGATAAAGCTGCTTGTAGATGTCTTCGAGCGTGTGATAACTGATGCCATCAGAGGGCAGTTTTTGTGTTTCGATTTCCTGCTCGCGCACCTCTTCCGGCAGCGTATAAAAGTAATTCACATACTCCGGCGTGAAATACTCATTGGTGAAAATGGATTCATCCAGCGGCTGAAAATTAGGGCGGCGTGATATCCAGCTCAGTTCGGTGAACTCGCCCCAGTGGCCGCTCAGCGCGTTGAGAACGATGTCGGCACCGCTTTGTCCGCCGCCGACAACGACCACACGTTTACCGGTGAAATCTGGCTCACGTAGTTCTATTTCTGCGGCGTGAAAACAGTTATCACCCAGCGCCGCCCGTGCCGGTTTTGGGATCCACGGCGCATGGCCGGTGCCGAGGCAAATATTGCGCGCGCGGTGCTCGCCTTTTTCACTCTGTACGATAAATTCCTGTCGCTTATCGTCGAAATCAATACGCTCAACCGGTTCGGAAAAATGCAAACCCGCAATGCGGTCACACGCCCAGCGCAGATAGTCGGAAAACTCATCGCGGCTGATGATCAGCTGTTCCGTGGCCAGAAAACGGTAAATCTTCTTCTGATCAACCAGATAATTAATAAACGAAAATTCGCTGCGCGGCGCAACGGTAGTGACCAGATCCTGCAGGACGTAGGTCTGCATGGTCGCCGTGGGTAATAACATACCGGGATGCCAGCTGAATTCCGGGTTAGCATCAAAGAAAGCGGCGTTGAGTTTTTCTGTGTCTTTTGCCATGGCGGCGAGACTTAAATTAAAAGGGCCGATACCAATACCAATTAAATCCTTCACGGGCATCTTTCTGTTCCTTATGTTTTTAGGATATTTTGGAAACGACGTTATTAAGCATAGGTCAGCCGACAGCGGCTGACATTTTTCTCGATAACTTATCGAAATATTCCTAAACTCAGTCAGTTCGCCCTCTCTTTCTTAATGATTTAAAAGGATTTGCTATGACCCGCCTGCGCCGTTTTAAACAAGTTGATGTGTTCACCGCTGAGCCACTCAAAGGCAATGCATTGGCCGTGATATTGGATTCGGAAGGACTGACGGATGCCGAAATGTTTGCGATGGCCCGCTGGACCAATCTGGCGGAAACGGCGTTTGTGCTCAAACCGGTTTCACCCGAAGCGGATTACCGTGTGCGGATTTTTACGACCGACAAAGAGCTGCCGTTCGCCGGACATCCGACGCTGGGCACGGCGTACGCGCTGTTGCAAAGCGGGCTGAAGCCAAAAAACGCGGGATATCTGGTGCAGGAATGCGGTGTCGGGCTGGTGCAGGTGAAGCAACTGGCAGATGGCGGTCAGGCATTTTCCGCGCCGCCTGCGCAGATGAAACCGCTGGCGGCTGAACATCACACCTTGCTGGAAACCGCGCTGCGCGGCGGTAATATTCAGGCTGATGTCATGCCGGTTGCGGTTGATATGGGCATCATCTGGCTGGTCGTACGGATGGAAAGTGCGCAGGATTGCCTGAACATCACCGCCGATGCCGCGGCAGTCAGCCAGCTACAAAAACAACTCGGGATTAACGGCATCGCGGTGTACGGTTTACACGATAAAAATGGCCCGGCGGATTATGAAGTGCGGGCGATTATCGATGAGGACGGCGTGCTGAAAGAAGATCCGGTCACCGGCAGCGCCAATGCCTGTCTGGCCCGGGTGCTGAAAGCGGCGAATTTCCCGGATGGCGCTCAGATGGCACAAACTTACCGCGTGCGGCAGGGCACCAAACTCCAGCGCGATGGCCGCGTGACGGTCACGTTTGTGGATGGCGAACCCTGGATCGGTGGCGATACCTGTACGCTGATCGACGGCACGTTAGATCTCTGATCAGCGGGGCGTCAGCCCGTGCTGTGCTGTCTGTAACAGATGAATAAATGCCTGCATGTACGGCGTGGCGTTCAGGTTATGGCGGTGCAGCAGCCAGGTGCGGTTTTTTACCGTCGCGCCGTCCACGTTAATCGGGCGGCGGTAAAAATGCTCCGGCAGCGGTAAATAAGTGGCGACAATCGCGTAACCCAGCCCGTGTTCCACCATCGCCATGCACACTTCCAGTTTGTCGACTTCCATCGTGACAGTCGGCGCATGGGAAAAGTTGGCATTCCACCAGCGCTCAATCAGTTGTGTCACGTGCGGGCCGTGATGAATTTTTATCTGCGGCATGTGCGGCAGCAGGGCGAAATCAAAATCCTGACTGTTGATCAGCACGTAGTCATCTTCCTCAATCAGATGCTTGCCTTCCTTCCAGTTAAAATCGTCCTTGACCAGCGCCATATCAATTTCCCCGCGCAACAGTTTCTGAATGATTTCCTCGCTAAAACCACTCATCAGATTCACGCGGATCCCCGGATGCGTCTGCCGGAACTGGCTGAGTAATGGTGGCAGACGGTACGCTGCATAGTTGCTCGACACGCCCAGCGAAATCTCTCCCTGCTGTTCCTGATCCAGACTGTGCAGATTGAGTTTCAGTTGTTGTAAATCGTTGAGCACGGTCAACGCGTGTTGCGCGAGATATTCCCCCTGCGCGCTGAAAACCAGTCCTTTTTGTCCTTCTTCAAACAGACGGATCGCCAGCTTGCGTTCAATCTGGCGCAAACGGTAACTGAGCGCGGGCTGCGAGGTATAAAGCTGCTCTGCCGCCCGGGTAATGTTTTTATGCTGATATACCGCCCGCAATATCAGCCAGTCTTTCTCGTTCATCGTTTTCCGCCGCCAGTAAAATCCCTCAGCCATAAAATAATTTTTGCGTAAAAGACGCAACAGATAAAAAGGCTCAATTTGACCGAAAACGTCAAAAGCCCTATTTCTGTAAGGCACAGAGACGTCTTATCGCAGTGCCAGATTGTATTCATCCGAAAATAATTTTTGGTTTTTGCACCATCGCAGGGAATAAACATGTCGAATTGCACTACATCAGTTCATCACGCCGGGGAACCGAAAACTCAGATTATTGCGGCTGTGGATTCACTCGCCGCGCAGGCCAGCGCGCTGGCGATGAATATTCATGCCAACCCTGAACTCAGCTTTGAGGAAGTCGAATCCGCAGCGGCACTGATTGCACCACTGCGCGCGGCGGGGTTTGAGATTGAGGAACAACCTGGCGGCCTGGCGACGGCGTTTCGCGCAACCTATGACAGTGGCAAGCCGGGGCCGGTGATCGCGTTGCTGGCGGAATACGATGCGCTGAAGGATCTGGGGCATGCCTGCGGACATAACCTGATTGGCACGGCATCCGTGACGGCCGCGCTGGCGCTGAAACAGCAATCGCATCTGCTGACCGGCAGGCTGGAAGTGATCGGCACACCGGCAGAAGAAGAGGGCGGCGGCAAAATTATTCTCAGCGAGAAAGGCATTTTCGACCATGTGGACGCCGTAATGATGTTCCATCCGCGCGACAAAACCATGGTGGTGCGCGGCGGGCTGGCGTGTGTCGATGCGGTGTTTAAGTTCTATGGCAAAGCGGCGCATGCGGCGTCGGCACCCCAAAACGGCATCAGCGCACTCGATGCGGTGATCCACACTTTCAACGGCATTAACGCCCTGCGTCAAATGTTCACCGACGATGTGCGCGTGCACGGCATCATTTCCGACGGCGGCAGCGCGACCAATATTGTTCCGGCTTATGCGGAGGCGAAGTTCCTGATGCGGGCCAGTACGGTCAGAGGGCTGAGCATTGTTAAACAAAAAGTGTTTGATGCGGCACAAGGCGCGGCGCTGATGGCCGGTGCGCGGCTGGAAGTTGAAGAAGGGCTGACCTACGCCGAGCGCAATAACAATCTGACGCTGGCGGAATACTTTAAACAGAATCTGGACATTCTGGGTGTGGAAGTGGTTCCGCCGCCGCTCAGTGGCGGGATCGGTTCTTCGGATATCGGCAATGTCAGTCAGATAACAGCGGCGATCCACCCGTATATCCGTATCGGTGATGTGCTGCCGCATACACCGGAATTTGCCAAAGCGGCCGGTTCCGGGGCCGGTTTGCAGGCCATGTTGCAGGCGGCAAAAGCGCTGGCGATGACGACAGTGGATTTGTGTCAGGACGGCGCAAAACTTCAGGCCGTGCGGGAAGAGTTTTTAAACTGGAAGTCTCATTTTTAACTTAACAATCAAAATAATAACCTTGGGTAAGAGGACAGGATAATGATGAAAAAAACACTGGCGGCTGCCGTTATGGCACTGACGTTTGGCAGTGCGCTGGCACATGCCGAAGGCGAAACTTTGCGTGTCGGCGCAGATTTAAGTTATCCGCCATTCCAGTTCCGTGATGCGGCGGGCACGCCGACCGGCTTTGAAATTGACGTCACCAATGCCATCTGCAAAGAGATGAAAGTGAAATGTGACTATGTGGTCAGCAGCTTTGACGCTGAAATTCCTTCGCTGATCGCCAAAAAAGTGGATTTCATTTCGCCGCAGGGTGCGACCGAAAAACGTCGCAAAGTGATCGACTTCAGCGATTTTGTGTATCACATCCCGACCAAACTGGTGGTGCAAAAAGGCAGTCCGCTGTTGCCGACGCCGGAATCGTTGCAGGGCAAACGTATCGCAGTTCAGCAGGGGTCGATTCAGGAAATGTATGCCAATACTTTCTGGCAGCCGAAAGGGGTGGATGTGGTGGCATATGCCGATCAGGACACCATTTATCAGGATCTGGTGGCCGGTCGTTTAGACGGCGCGCTCAGCCCGGCGGTGGCGGTGACCTTTGGTTTCCTCAACAAACCGGAAGGCAAGAATTTTACCCTGACCGGCCCGGAAGTGCGCGACGACAAACTGTTCAGTATCGGTTCGTCGTACGGTCTGCGTAAAGGCGACGACCATATCAAAAAACTGCTCAATGACGGGCTGGCGAAAATCATTGCCGACGGCACCTGGGAAAAAATTAAGACGCAATACTTCGGTCCGCTGGATATATCCGTTCATCAGGAAAAGGCTAAATAATCATGAGTTTGCGCCCGCCTGTTCGTGAACATTTGTTACCGCTGATGGATGACCTGCTGCGCGAGTTTTCCGGGTTGCACCGGCTTTCCGGCTGCGATGATGCACAACGGGCGGCGCAGCACATGGTGTCTGTGTTGCAGGATCACGGACTGGATGCGCGGCTGATGCAGTGCCCGCTGTATCTCAGCGATCCCCTGGCCGGAAGATTACGGCTGCCTGAATTTCCGCAATGGCAGTGCGACGCCAAAACCCGTTCGTTCTCGGCTCATTGCCCGCAGGGCGTGGAAGCACAGGGTTATCACGATGACGGCGCCTGTCAGCCGCGTACCGATCTTGAATGGCAACGTTGGGCGCAGGACGTAAAAGGCAAAATTGTGATTGCGGGGCAGGGCTTTGAAGATTACGTGCAACGCCTGTGCGCTGCAGGTGCTGCCGGACTTATCCATATCTGGGGGTCGGCTGAAACCGCACTGCATGAAGAAACCGTCGGGCCGGTCTGGGGGACGCCGGAACCGGATGATTTTCTGCGTTATCCGCGCTTGCCGGTGATTTCCGTTAATCATCAGGATGGTCAGCGTTTGCTGGCGCAGTATCAGCAACACCCGCTGATGACGCTGGAAATCGCCACGGAACTGAATTTTCACGTTGCTGAATGCAGCATGCCGGTGGTGGAAATTCCCGGCCGTTCGCCGGAGTTCGTTCTCCTTTCCTCACATTATGATTCCTGGCACGAAGGCGTCACGGATAACGCGACCGGTAATGCGCTTTGTCTGGCGATGGCAATTCATATTCATCAGCAACCACAAACGTTGCTGCGCGGACTGCGGATTATCTGGTGGCCCGGGCATTCCAATGCCCGTTATGGTGGCTCGACCTGGTACGCTGACAACTACCGCCAGCAACTGAAACAGCATTGCGTGGCACATATTAACGTCGATTCACCGGGGTGTAAGGATGCGGTGAATGTTGTGCTCAATGCCAGTGGTGCGGAATCACAGACCTTTTTAAATGCGGCGGTGAAAGCCGTGACCGGTGAACCGGCGCAGCGCATTACCCCCCTGGGCAAAGGCGGCGATCAGTCATTCTGGGGGTGCGGTCTGCCACTGCATTTTGCCTTTCGTGAAGTCCCGCTGGAAAAAAACAGTCAGTCGCCGGGCAGCGGCGGCGGCTGGTGGTGGCACACGCAAGACGACACTTACGATAAAGTGGATCTGAATATTCTCTGGCGCGATACGCAAATCCACGCGCACTGGCTGGAAGGCCTGCTGACACAACCCGCGCTGCCGCTTGATCCGTTGGCTTACCTGAACGGTTTGCAGCAATCGCTGGCAGAACTCGCCGCCACAATTTCACCTGAATTTGATCTCTTTACCGTGGCTGAAAAATTACAACAATTACAGCCTGTTTTGAGCGAACTGACCACGAACTGGCAGGCGGATCCGCAGACCTGGCAGCGGCAACTGAAACAGGCGATCGCCGGTTTACATCGCCTGCGTTACAGCTCCGTGGATGACTTCCATTACGATCTGAGTTATCGCGGCGGTGCGTTCCCCGGTTTTCAGGAACTGGCTGCACGGCGGGAAGATACCTCGCCGGAAATGTGGCTGATGATGGCAACGCGCTTTCGCCGTCAGCGTGACCGTGCGCTGGCGCTGCTGGACAGCGTGGAGGCTATTTGTCGCTCATGACCAGCAGATACCGGCAGGGCTTGGTGCCGGGATTACTGAATGTGATGGGCAAATCAACGCCGAACGTCAGCGCATCACCCGCGGTTAACGCATATTTTTCATCACCATAATCAATCGTCAGCGACCCCTCCACCATCCATAAACGTTGTTTATAGGCCTGATGGCTCCAGCCCGGATAACTGACGCGAGCCGCCGCTGGCAGCGTAATTTCGACCAGTTCCGCGCCGCCGTTTTCCTCATGCGCCGTCACCTGACGGCGCAGATAACCGATATCCGGATCCTGCCAGACTTCCTGCTGCGCCAGCGGGCGCAAGGGTGCAGGCTGCTCGTTATCTTCTGACAGCAACTGCGCCAGCGACACGCCCAGACTGGCCGCGAGGCGGCCTAACAGACTGGCGCTCGGGCTGCTGTCCTGCCGCTCAATTTTCGAAATCATTGCCTTACTGACGCCCGAACTGCTGGCCAGTTGTTCGAGGCTTAAACCCTGAGATTTTCGCAAAGCCTGCAGGCGCGTGGCGATCAATTGGTCGATTGACATGAGGTAAGTTCCGTTATTTACTTTTGTGGAAATAATTCTACTATAGTGGAATTGAGTGCATAACGGAAGCCACCGGGGAACGACTGATGAAAATGATTACCTGCACTGAACGCCAGCATGCTGTCGCAATTTTGGATATCTTTAATGATGCGATTCTGACATCTACGGCGCTTTATGATTATAAGCCACGCCATATCGACAGCATGACATCGTGGTTTGCCACTAAACTGACCCATAACTTTCCGGTGATTGGGCTGGAAGACGCGCAGGGGACGTTACTGGGTTTTGCCAGTTATGGCACGTTCCGCGCCTGGCCTGCGTATAAATATTCGGTCGAGCATTCGATTTATATCCATAAAGATCATCGTGGAAAAGGGTTGGGAAAAATCCTGCTAAGCGCACTGGTGGAAGCTGCCCGTGAACGGGGCGTGCATACGCTGATTGGCGCCATTGATGCGGCTAACAGTGGCAGTATTGCCCTGCACGAAAAAAATGGATTCATCCATACCGGCACGATTAAACAGGCGGCTTTCAAATTTGATCGCTGGCTGGATCTGGCTTTTTATCAGATGATCCTCGAAACGCCCTTAAAACCGGTTGCAGGCTGAGGGCGCCGCGCTGAATGAGAAAGCAAGAGCCGGAGGGCGCGGGTGTTCACGGCGATTTATGCTGGCAGTTATCCAGTCGCAAACGTGAGGCATAAAATGTCAGGTAAAACAGAAGTCATCAAAGATAAGGCATGGGGAAATATTGCCTGTGTGCAGAGCCAGGATCCTCGCTGGCAGGCGGTCGTCAACTGTGATGCGAATGCGGATGGTAAATTTGTTTATGCGGTAAAAACCACCGGAATTTACTGCGCACCGTCGTGTCCGTCGCGGCAGCCTAATCCGGAAAATGTTATCTACTTTGATGATGCCGAAGCCGCAGAACAGGCAGGATTCCGTCCCTGCAAGCGTTGCCGTCAGGGGCTGATTTCACTGGCACAGTTTCATGCTCAGCGTGTGGCTCAGGCCTGCCGGTTGCTGGAACAATCAGCCGACATGCTGACGCTGAATCAGCTGGCTGCCAAAGTGGGCATCAGTGCATATCATTTTCATCGCCTGTTTAAAGCACAAACCGGCGTGACACCTAAAGAGTACCAACAGGCGCAGCGAGCACGCCGGGTACGTGAAAAACTGGCAGATTCTGCGACGGTCACCGAGGCGATCCACGCGGCGGGCTATCCTTCTGATGGCCGGTTTTACGAAACCTCCGTGGCGACACTGGGTATGACGCCGCAAAATTTCCGCTCGGGCGGCCGTGATGTACGCGTCTGGTTTGCCATCGGTAAATCTTCTCTCGGCGATATACTGGTCGCCGAAAGTCAGCGGGGGATCTGCGCCATTTTGCTGGGAGATGACCCTGAAAAGCTGATTAACGAACTGCAAAACAGTTTTCCGCAGGCAGAATTACTGGGCGGTGATCCGGCTTTCGAGCAGCGTATTGCCCTGGTCGTCGGCTTTGTGGAAGCGCCAGAGATGGGTCTGGATTTGCCGCTGGATATTCGCGGCACGGCTTTCCAGCAGCGTGTCTGGCAGGCATTGCGTGATATTCCGCCGGGAACAACAGCCAGCTATGCCGAGATCGCCAACAAAATTGGCTCGCCGAAATCCGTCCGCGCGGTGGCCGGGGCCTGCGCCGCGAACCTGCTGGCGGTCGCCATCCCGTGCCATCGGGTGGTGAAAACCGGTGGCAATATTTCCGGCTACCGCTGGGGGGTAGAACGAAAGCGCAGTTTGCTGGCGCGGGAAGAGAAGGGCTGACTATACTGAGCAGACTTTATGATCTCATGAACTTTTTTATAACGAGGGATGCCGTGCCAGCCTGCACTTTACGGATTGCTGAACCCAAAGATATCGATGCTCTTGCTCAATTACATGTTGCCATCTGGCGTGATACTTATCGTGAGCTTGCTCCTCCGGAGGCTTTTGTGGCTCTCGATGTACCGCGTCGGCAAGCGTTCTGGCAGGATAAATTTGCACATCCTGCTGACGGTCAGGGCATTTTTATTGCGGAAACTGATGGAGCATTCGCCGGATTTTGTCTGGCTTCGGCTTCCTCAAACCCGGAATTTGGCGACATGGCAGAAATCAAATTTCTGTATGTTTCTCCGGCATTTAAACGTCGGGGAATTGGCCGACTGTTGATCGCCAAAGCCGCAAAGCATCTTTCCGCTGAAGGTTTTCGCAGCGCAGGGTTGGGTGTTGTCGAAGGAAACGAACCGGCCATTCGTTTTTACCAGGCTTTAGGTGGCCGCGAAGCCGGACGATATACCGATGCCGGGCCACTCTGGCGCTCGCCTAACATAATCTATGCGTGGCCTGATATTACCGTGCTGACTGCACTGTAAATCCCCCTGGCGGTCAAACCCCCGCCTGCGTCAGTGAATAGCGCAGGCAATATTCACCCACGCAGTGTTTCCAGCCGTTGTTTTTGCTGACCTTCCGGCGTGAAATTATCTGCGCTTAACCAGCGTTCAAACGCGGCTTTCGACGCTGGCCATTCATAGTCGAGAACGGAATACCAGCAGGTGTCACGGTTGTGGCCTTTATTGATGATGGCCTGACGGAACATACCTTCATAGTGGAAACCAAAACGCTGTGCGGCCAGTTTTGATGGCTCATTCAGGCTGTGGCATTTCCATTCGCAGCGGCGATATTTCAGCGTATCGAACAGATAGCGTTGCAGCAGATAAATTGCTTCAGTGCCAAAACGCGTGCGTTTCATCAGCGGAGACCAGTTCACCCAGCCAATTTCGGCAACGCCATTCACCGCATCAATGCGCATCAGAGAAACGCTGCCGACTGCGCGTTGTGTCTGCATATCGACAACCGCAAAGAACAGGGGATCCTCACTTCTGGCCTGTTGAGAAATAAACAGATCGCAATCAGCCTGGGTCGCAGGAAGATCGACGGAGAGATATGTCCAGTCGCGATTATCATCAATGCTGTGCCAGGCCTTGAAGAGATCCTGACTATGGCGTTCAACGTTCAGAGGCTCCAGACGACACCAGAGGCCGTCAAGCTGAACATGAGAAGGTCGTTCGCGGGGTTGCCAGTCGGGAAGGGCATCACCAATGGGTTGGCCGAAGTGGTTAAGGGTGGTCATAGCGTTTCCATTTTACTCTCAATGAACTTCCATAAAATCAGAATGGAATGACGCCTGCAACCGGCGCTTTAATAAAAATCCGGAAAGCGGGCGCTTAGCCCGCTTCGTTAATACAGGCCAGTTATAAGCATCCGGCACTGCCACAGATCCTGATTTTTTCCTCAACAACTTTTTGCATCGCCAGTTTTCCAGGCACGATGTATTTGCGGGGATCATTAGCATCCGGATGTTGTGCAAAATACTCTTTTACCGCGCCGGCAAATGCGATTTTCAGCTCGGTCGCAACATTGACTTTGCAGATCCCAAATTCTATTGCCTGACGGATCATGCTTTCAGGAATACCGGACGCACCATGCAGGACCAGCGGGACATCGACCTGCTGACGGATTTGCCCAAGGCGGCAGAAGTCCAGTTTCGGTTCGCCCTGATACAGACCATGCGCGGAGCCAATCGCAACGGCCAGCGAGTCAATGCGTGTGGATTCAACAAAGTGCCTGGCCACAACGGGATCGGTGAAAAAACTGTCGCCTTCGTCTACCACCAGATCGTCTTCCTGCCCGCCAAGACGGCCGAGTTCTGCTTCGACACTGGCATCAAAGGCATGGCACAACCGTACAGTTTCACACACGTGTTGGATGTTTTCTGCCAGCGGGAAATGTGAAGCATCAATCATTACGGAGCGGATCCCCGACCGGACTTTGTTTTCGATATCGCCCTGATCTTCATGGTGGTCCAGATGCAGCGCCAGTGGAATGCGATACTTCCGCGCAGCCTCATGGCATATCGAGATCAGGTAGTCTGTACCTGCATAACTGAATGTCCCCGGCGTTCCGGCAAGGATCACCGGAGAACTCATGGCTGCCGCCGTTTCTGCCACGACTTGTACCGTCTCGAGGTTGTGAACGTTGAAAGCCGGGACGGCGTAACCTCCGCGCTGAGCTGCGAGCAGCATTTCCCTGTTTGAAATCAGATACATTTTCTTAGCCTCCCGTCATATCCAGCAAAATCTTTCCCGTCATCGGCTTGCCAGCCAGTGCCGTGACGTCCCTGACAAACTCTGCGGGACGGGCAACACTGGCGATCAGGGGGGCCAGGTTTAGTTTATTCTCAGCAAAAAGCTGTATGGCAAGTCGCCACTCACTGCCCGGCCACGGAGAGGAATAGTTCATCCAACTGCCGAGCAAGGTCAGCTCTTTGCGCAGGATATGGCCGAAAGTAGTGACGTCTAAAGTCAGGTCTTTGTGTAAGGTGCCGACCAGCGCGATTTGCGCTTTGGGGCCTGCGATATTGAGAGACAAGGCCACGGTTTGCGCTGTGCCTGCTGTTTCAATAATCAGCTGATTAAAGCGCCGTTCATGAGTTTGCTGGCGGATTTCATCGGCGTTGCATATTGTGCTGTTATAAACGTGGCTGGCACCTGTTTCCTGCGCCAGGGAAAGGCGCTGCGGATTGATATCGATCGCTGTCACCGATTTAGCCCCCAGGGCGCTGGCTGCCTGAATAAGCAACTGCCCGATGGTGCCGGCTCCAATGACTATCACTTCTTTACCCTCACAGCCTCCTGCCAGCTTCAGGGCATGCAAGCCAACGGTGAGCGGTTCCAAAAAAGCGCCTTGCAGAAGTGAAAAATTCTCCGGCAATTTAAATAAGTTTTTACGCGAAACCACGATAAATTCAGCATGGCCGCCACTCCGTCGGGAGCCAATAAATTGATAATGCTTACATTGGGAATACGCTGTTTTGCGGCACTCTTCGCACTGAAAGCATGGCAATAAAGGTACGCAGGCCACGGCATCCCCCTCATATAAATCGCTGACTTCTTCTCCGGTGCTAACGACGTGACCACTGAATTCGTGGCCTAATGTGATGGGATAAAAATGTGAACTGCTGGCGAAAATACGCGGGATATCGGATCCGCAAAGCCCGGAGTAGGCAATGCGAACCAGAACCTCATCGGGTGCACTCAGCGTGGGAGCCGGTTGCTCTTCAATAGTTATCCTGCTGTCAGCATGTACAACAACTGATTTCATAGTCAGATTCCTTAAGCGGGGGATTTCCCCCCGCCGGGATGAAAAGTTAAGAGTTAGCCAGTGAAGCGGCTGCCCGCTTTTCTGTTTGTGTGAATTGACGGGCGCGACGCCATGTCAGGAATACACCGATGGCGTAAATAACGCCGATGATGGTGAGTCCGGTGATGTTTTTGAGCGTGCAAAGTTGGATGAGTAAATACGTGATCGGCGAGCCGCCCTGATCCATTGAAGCTACTCTTCCTCCAGCCGTGAGTGCACCCGCATTTGCAGCCAGTTGGGTATGTAAATCAATGGTCTGCGTCGCTATCCACAGTGTGATGCTCATGATGATGCAACCCGAAATCAGCGTGCGGAACAGGTTGCCCTGATGCACGGCCACCGCAATGGCAACGAAGAAGCCGATAGTGGCGAGGTCACCAAATGGCAAGACCTGATTTCCCGGGACAAGCACGGCGATAAGGATTGTCAGAGGAATAAAAATCAGGCTGGCTGAAACAACGGCGGTATGACCGAGTAATAAAGCCGGATCCAGACCAATCAGGAACTCCTGTCCACCAAAGCGGGCTTGCAGACGTGTACGGGCATGGCGGGCAATGGGCGTTAAACCGTCCATTATCGGTTTGATGACTCGTGGCATCAGAAGCATAACCGCAGCGGTTTTAACGGCCAGCTGCAATACGCCTTTGACGTCGTATCCCGCGAGGTAACCAATAATCAGCCCCATCACGAAACCGACGGTGACGGGTTCACCGAACGGACCGAAACGCTTTTGCACATCATCAGCGCTGAAGTGAATTTTGTTCAGCCCTGGGATCTTCTCAATGAGGGTATCAACCAGTACCGCAATCGGGCCGAGATACGCCGAGGAACCATGGGGGATGGCAATACCGTCCAGATTAAAGAAGTCACGCGTATCCTTTGCAAACCAGTCGCCCAGCTTGTAGATGAATGCCGCATGCAAAACGACCCCCATGATCCCCAGCCAGTAAGAACCGGTGGCGAGGTGCAACATGGCACCGGTGAAAGTCATGTGCCAGATATTCCAGATATCCACATTGACGACACGTGTCATACGCGTCAGCAACATGACGATGTTCACTCCGATCGCAATCGGAATAGCGACCAGCGCGATTTGTGATGCCCAGGTCATTGGCGACGAACCCGGCCAGCCAATATCGACGACCTGCAGGTTAATTTCGAAATGCTCTGCCATGGCTTTTGCCGCAGGGCCGATGGAGTCGAGCATCAGGCCAATGACCAGACCGATCCCGACAAAGCCAATACCAATATGAATCGCAGATTTAAATGAATCCCCCAGTTTCATCCCTAATATCAGAGAGAAAACGATGATCACCCCAGGCAGCATGACTGTCGGGCCGAGATCGAGGATGTAGCGCATGATGTCGGTAAACATGACTTACTCCTGTAACAGGGTCAGTATTTGCTGACGTAACGTATCCATACCCACGCCGGAGATAAACGGCATGCCGTGCACCACAGGAATGTTGCCAAATGTCCGGTCAACTTTGGCGGTGGTACAAATCAGATGGGCACCGTCCATATAGGTTTCGATTTCCGTTACCCGGCACTGAACGAGATCCACATGTATGCCATGCGCCTCACACAATTCTTTGATTTCCTCCGCTGCCAGCGTAGAGGTGGCAACGGCTCCGCCACAGGCGACTATAATTTTTCGCTTCACGGTAAGGCTCCTTAACAGATTGTTTTAAATATTATTTTTTTAGGTAAGACGTCGGGTTTATTGCTGAGAACATTTTCAGGTACAAACGGCGGATCGTTTCTCAGGTGCCGGGATAAAAATGTGCCGTTCAAAAAGCGCGGATAACTGTTCTTCAGGCGCTGTCAGTAAGCTTTCGAAAAAAACAGGATCCTGTAGCTGGCTGAATAACTGACGTAACAACATCAGCTGTTCAGAAGGATGAGTGACAATCAGGGCAATAATGAGTGTCGCGGGAATCGTTCCCTCATCATCAGCCTGAAAGAATTCCACCGCTGTATCTGGCCTGATCAGATAAATGGCCGGGCTGCGGGCATGGGTGGCTTCGCAATGAGGAATGGCGACGGCGTGGTGTTCAAGCTGAATGCCGGTGGGATATTCAGCCTCGCGATTGACCAGCGCCTGCGGATACGTCGATTCCACCACGCCCTCCTGCACCATGCGCTCACCGATATGCATGAGTGCTTCGTGATAATCCGCAAAGCTGATACCTGTTTTGACGAAGATTTCGCAATTATGCATGGCAGGCTCCTTCGCATATCGTTTGCAACGGCGTGCAGCCGAAGTGATATGCGCGTAAAACGTCCTGAATTTTATCGATGATAAGTTCATGCGGATCGCTGGCGAGTTCGCCGTTCATCACCCGTTCAAACTGAGCAGGAAGATATTGGCTCAGCAGACCAAGCGGGATATCTGTTGAACGCAGGTTGGCCATTAAAACGTCCATCGCCCGGTTGATGCGTGTATGAGGCCAGTAGTAGCGAATTCGATCGGATAAGCTGAAATGCAGATCGATAAGCGAAAGGCTGAATGTTGGGTTGTAATACTTTTTCCAGTAACCGGGTTCATCCAGCATGACGCCATCAATGACCGTCAGGATCTGGCTGCGGCATTCTGGCGCAATCAATACCTGTTCAATGTTGGCCAGGGCAAAGACGGCTTCCCGCAAAGCGAAAGTCAGCGCGGGACCCACTTTCAGGATAGCGAAGTGATCTTTCACCAGGTTGCGGTAGGAATCACGGGTCTGGTAATCGGTGGAATGTGCCTCATAAACCAGCGGTGTAGTCGCAATATAAGCTGACAGATCCTGAGCAAGATCAGACTGATAGTGAATCACGCGGCTGTGATCGAATTCAACGCCGGGCTGAACCACGATGGCGACGATCCGATCTATGGCATCATTGAGCCCGAGTTCACGAAATGCCTGATGGTGCATATCCAGAGTCGCTTTTGCATCTTTGGCTTCAGTGACATGAACGTGCTGAATCGCCGATGACTCACCGCCTGGAACCGGAACTTCAGTACCGATGACATAGGTCAGCAACGCTTTCTGCTGTGCAGTTGCCACTTCTTCTGCGACCTGACATAAACGCGCCGCGCGCTGAGCCACGACGAAAGGATCCAGAGGAACAGGATCGTCTGCACAGGACATGGATGCATCCAGATGAATTTTGCTGAATCCGGCTTCGACATAACGCGCGATAAGCTCTTGTGCTTTTGCCATCGCTGTTTCGGCGTTTTCGTGCTGCCAGCAGTTTGGCCCCAGATGATCGCCCCCTAAGATCAGACGTTGTAATGGAAATCCGATTTTCTCGGCAATGGCGAGAACGAAATCGCGAAAATCAATTGGCAGCATGCCGGTATAGCCGCCAAACTGATTTACCTGGTTGGAGGTTGCCTCGATGAGCACTTTTCGGCCAGTGTGTAAGTCTTCCCGTAATGCAGCTTCAATCACCAGCGGGTGCGCAGAGCATACTGAGCAGATCCCGATCCTTTCGCCTGTCTTGTGTTTAGCAATAATGTCTTTCATTTTATGCCTCCGTTTATTTCCGAAGAGGATCATACCTTTCCGAAAGGCAAACAATAGCGTTTTCTGCATTATGTGATGGCGATCGAAATGTTTCGTAAGTTTATTGCATTCGTTTTCTTTCGTTTTAGGGGCGTCTCGGGGATTGAAAAGATAACGTCTGAGAATGCAGCAAAGGCACATGCGGAGTTGCTATGCTTCACAGCGCAGGGAATTTTTACTCCTCATTAAGGTGCCTTTTGTTTACACTGTGAGGAATATGACCTTTCGGATTACTCATAATGAATACTTATGAACGTCGCAATAAAATCATTGATTTAGTGAATGAAAATGGCAGTGTTCTGGTCACTGACCTTTCGACTGCTTTCGAAGTTTCAGAGGTGACAATTCGGTCAGACTTGAGTTTGCTGGAACAAAAAGGTGCGCTCAGTCGTTTTCACGGAGGGGCGGCAAAGTGGATCGCAAAGGAAACGCCTGGTCACGAAAAACCACTGGATGAAATGGTTCTGGAAGAGCGTTATCTTCACGCCAGCGACCCGAAAAAACGCATTGCTCAGACCGCCGCGGGGTTGGTTAAACCGGGGGATACCGTGATCCTCGACAGTGGCAGCACGACCATGCTGCTGGCTGAGGAGTTAGTGAAAGCGGGTGATATCACTGTCATTACTAACAACTTACCGGCTGCGTTTGTATTATCAGAAAACCCGGATATCACTCTGGTCGTTTGCGGCGGAACACTACGCCACAAAACGCGCTCGCTACATGGCAACATCACGGAATATGCGTTGCAGGGCATCGTCGCTAACCTCATGTTTGTCGGCGCTGATGGCCTCGACGCGGCCACAGGGATCACCACATTTAATGAAGGCTATAGTATCAGCGGTATTATGGCTGATGCCGCTCAGCGTGTTGTCGTGGTGACTGATTCCACTAAATTTGGCCGACGCGGATATAACCTGGTGCTGCCTATGGAAAAAATCGACACCATCATTACTGACTCCGCTATCAGCGATGATGTGCAGCAGGCGCTCCAACAAACATCGACAGAGATTATTGTTGTTTAATCTTTATCCGGTTTCTGGCTTCAACCTGTGCTGACTTTATGGCCGATGATGATTAAAAGATACTGGCAGAACAGAGGGTTGCGCAGACGCGCAAGAAAATTTTTATCTGTTTCAGTAACAGCTATTGATAAGTGGAAGCGGTATTCAAAAAAGGCCGCAGAGCAAGATCCCTGCGGCGACGGAAAAGTAATCAGGATTTTTTGTTATAAACTTCAAAGGTGAAGTATTTCTTTTCCAGCGTCTTATAAGTGCCGTTTTTGTGTATTTCTGCCAGTGCATTATTGATCAGTGTCAGATGTGCCTGATCATCCTTACGCAGTCCGATGGCCGTGCCTTCACCCAAATAACGGGTGTCGTTTAATGGCTCCCCGGCGAAGGCATAACCTGTGCCTTCCGGGGTTTTCAGGAAGCCCGTTTCTGCGGCGGCGGCATTGGTCAGCGTCACGTCTATGCGACCTGATGCCAGATCCTGATTCACGAAATCCTGATTCTGATAGGAAACCACATCCACGCCTTTTTTCTGCCATTCGCCCTGGGCGTAGGCTTCCTGCGTAGTGCCCTGAGCAACACCCACCGTTTTTCCTTTCAGTGAATCGGCTGTGGGTTGCAGGCCGCTCCCTTTCTTCGCGATCAGCACACTTGGTACGTGGTAAAGCATGTCGGAGAAAGTGACCTGCGTTTTACGTTTTGGTGTCATGGACATTGCAGAAAGTACCGCATCAAACTTTTTAGCATTCAGCGCCGGGATAATGCCGTCATAGGCGGTTTCGACCCACTCACATTTCACTTTTGCCTGCTGACAAATGGCGTTACCTAAATCGATATCAAAACCGACCAGCTTGCCATCTGGCGCTTTTGATTCAAAAGGTGGAAATGACGGATCCACACCGAAACGCAATGTCGTCTCCGCATGTGCCAGCCCGCTGGTGGCCGATAATGCCGCGATGATCAGCAAGGGGATTTTATTCACAATTGTTCTCCGGTGGTGCCCAATAAAAACAAACCCCCGCCCGGCTGCGGCGAGGGTAAAGGAATTATTCATATTTTGAATATGACGATTGCGATATCTAGGGTCAAGCGCCAATCTTATCGTCAAAATGGTCATTAGCGTGACATAGGGGGTATTGGTTTTTGGGCAGAGTAAGTGAGGGTTTTACCGGGTCTATAGCGGCAGAGGGGCTGCGTTTATTCTTAAAAACAACAGGATAAATATTCCAATGTCTGAAGATATCAGGCAAAAAAATCGCCTTTACCCACAGGAGTAAAGGCGATTGAAGGTCTGCATTTGACTTAAGATGACATTGTCAAAGACCGTTCATGGAAGATTACTTGGCTTTATCGATGAAGACTTTTAATGAAGAGGCTTTGTTATCAAATGACACTGCGCTAAGGTCGGGAATCTTTTGACCTGATTTCACATCAACATAAGACCCTTGATAGTCACGCTCAGAATACAGGCGGACGGTATAACCCTCAGCAACCTCTATTTGGGAGATGACATTATCGTAAGTATCTCTATAATCGCCCCTTTTTTCGGCGCTGAGCCGTGGAATATCCCCGTAAATCTGTAAGAACCCGCCACGATCATAGCTTGCTTCACGAGCTTCTGCTTTAACGACCTGAACAGAGGAGACTGCTTTGTTCATTTCGCTGAGATACCTGGTCAGATCATATTGAGATGAAGATGGAAATAGGTTCGAAGTTCCTTTGAATTGACATTCTGTGAATAAACGCACCCCCAACGAACTTTCTGGTATCGTAAAGGACGACACTTGATCATTGGCGTCAGTACCGTTTTTCATCTTAACACCGTTTAAGCAATCGATGTCCCCAGTGACTTCCAGGCTATCGCCAGTATAACCAGCGTTCTGGAACAGGGTGACTTTAAGACCGGTCACAGGCTCTGGCTGCGGTTCTGGCTGCGGTTCTGGCTCAAAGCTGGTGACCACCATTTGGGCCACAACTGCCGGATTAGGTGACACACGCTGAATGACAATGGTTTCACCGATAGAAATGTCTTTTTCATCCGACTTAACGTGTGAAATAGCGCCATCTACAGTCTCGGTACTGTAATCACATTTGCCATTATCGCAGTTGAAAATATAGTTGCCTCTCTTGCTATCATTAACGATTTTAGCAACATAAGAAGAACCATCTGCGCTGTGGAGTTTTTCTTTATCAAAATCAACGAAAATATACGGCACGTTATTGATTTTCGACACACTCATCGACTTCACGCTGCCATCAGAGATCACCGGGTTATTACCGTCGAGCATATCCTGCGTGACCGTAATCTGACCAAGAACAGCCTGATTCGGGTACTCACGTTTGACCGAAATGACAGAACCTACTGCCAGGCGGCTTTCAACATCCCCTGTACGGAATGAAGCTTCTTTACCTAAACTTTTCTTGTTGCTGTAGTAATAGTGAGTGCCTTCTGTGCCGAAAAGATATTTCCCGTCAACATAGGCTGTATATGCCGTGCCACTCGTAATTTTGCTGGAATCGAGATTCATGTAAACACGAGTCTGACCATCATCCACGCTGACCAGAATAGCTTTCAGATCGGTCTTATCGATAACCGGATCTTCATCTGGTACTGGCACATCGGAATCATCCGGAAGCGGCGTGTTTTTCACTTCTTTAACGATATTACCCAGTTCGTGTTCCGGAGTATCGCCACTGATATCCCACAGGATCGCACCACCGAAGCCCTGATCGAGAATGTAATCTACTTTTTCATCAATGGACTGCGGATCGTCATAGGTCAGGAATTCTTGCTTGGTTTTGCTGTAGAGATACGGAACGTGTGACTCTGGGTCCCAATAGCGCGTGTATTCGCCACTGGCCAGTTTTTGCTTGAGCACATACCACGGGTTGGTACCTGTAAACTGATCCGCATCATCCCATGCACCTTTTACGGTTGCCGCGCCGGTGTTAAACATGCCCGGCAAACCAGGAATGAGTTCTGTACCCGGCACATGGCCCCAGCCACGACCATAATATGGGATTCCCATCATCAGCTTGGTTTTCGGCACATTCCAGGTTTCGACATAGGCCGTCATGGTGTCAGCCACGTTCAGATCTTTATCTTCATCATGGCTGTTTTCATACAGCGGTGCGTTATGACCGGTTAGCAGATCGAAGGCACCGTGGATGTCATACGCCATCACGTTCACGCTATCCAGCAATGGCGTGGTTACCGCCGGGTTGATGAACTGAATGTTGTTGTGATTAGTGGTGACCGCCGCAGAAAGTTGATAATACTTATCATCTTTCAGACCTTGCGCATCCAGTTTGGTACGCAGCGACTGGATTAGTTTAGTGAACTGGTTTTTCTCAGCTTCGGTATTCGGATATTCCCAGTCAATGTCGAGGCCGTCGAAATGCCATTGTGCCATGTAGCTGACCATGCTGTTGGCCAGTTTCTCAATACCTGCATCCGTGGCGGTTGCCGCTTCGAAGACACCTTCCTGGGAGTTATTCCAGCCACCGACAGAAATCATATGCGCCACGTTGGCCGCTTCAGTCCGTTTATCCAGGTCTTTAATCAGTCCAGGGGCTTTATCGGTGTCATGCATGGTCACCACACCGTTTTTCACCACCGCAAAACCGTAGTTCAGGTGGGTCAGACCAGAGTAGTCCACTTTATCAGGGGTAAAGAAGTTATGGGCTTCATACACGCCCCATTCCGGGAAGTAACCAATCACTTTACGCTGTGCAGCTACGTTGGCTTTTTCACGGTTCTGCAGATCGATAGCGTCCTGGCCGGTATACGGCGTGAACTGGAAGCTGATGTAAGGCTTGATGTTAATAGCATCACCGGATACCCATACTGGATCGGTTCCCGGGCTAATACCCTGGTCAACCCACCATTGTGCAGTCCAGTAGTATCCCAGGAAGCGAACGGTATCGCCGCCTTTATAGGTGCGGTTTGGATCGTAATCCTCAGAAATAATAGCCAGTTCCTGTTTTGGCGCGACTTGCGCTAAGACAGTACCTGGGAAGTTGTTTTGCGATGCGTTGGTATACGCAGTCCAGGTGTGACCACCATCTTTGGTGATCATCATTGAGTAATCGAGGCCGGAGAAGGTGTTAGTCTGATCGCTTGCCGTCACAGTGGCGGCAGACGAAATTATTGGGAATCCAATAGCAGAAAACAGGATTGCTTTAGTTAATTTATTTAAGCGCATAGGTGACTTCCTAATTTGTCTATAAACTCGTTTATTAACAAGGATACAAGAAATACGCGCCTTTATATCATTTGCATTATTTGCATAGTATTTAATTATATATTAAGAATGAGTAAATTAAACTTACCCTTAACCATGTGTATTTAAATAATAAAGGTACTCGCATCATTTAAATAAATGTTTTGGCTGCCAATTATAAATAAATGTGATTATTGGGGGGCTGAACTCACGATCAGCCTCTCGCCATCCCACCAACTGACTCCCTCAAGACCTTGTTTTTGGAAACGTTGGGCCAAAGCGGGGAGGTTTTGGGTTCATCCGGTCATAAATTGTGGATCTGGAAAGACCCATTTTGAGCGCGACAGCGGGTAAGCGTAGAACCTTAACATTAGATGATGTCATGGCTTATTCTCCTGAATCATATTGGTTTGGATGCAGGAAGATTAGGGATGTGGTTGTTTTTAAAAATATTTGTGCCTTCTCGTTTTTTTATTAAAAGCCGAAAGTACATAATTTTTTATTTTAATGAAAATTAATTTTAAAGAAACTTACGACTTTTTGATTAAAAGCTTCGACGATGTACGTGGGACCCTACCAGATTGGGTACAAAATACGCCGTGGGAATCAGTGAGGTCCATGTTGGACTATGAAAATACTGATATTCAGCTTTTATCAGAACAGCTCACTGATGAATTCACCCCGACGGACCTTTTTTCAGCGTGTAACTTTCATTCACTCCAGTTTGTCCAGCCATTGCCGGGTTTCCGTAAAAAATTGAATTCAATTTTTGTTTGTATACCTAAACGTATACCCAATCTTTAATGCTTAAGCTTGTTCCATGGCATTTTGGAAAGCAAAACTGCCATTCCGCACCAACCACTTACACCAGCAAAAAGCAGGCCTGCACCGACGAACCCCGATAATAGAAAGAAGCTTTCATCTATTGCGTATCCCATCAATACCCCTGCGAGGATAAGTATTCCAGCTACAATCTGAACTTGCCTCATGATTGGAAGAGGATATTTCTTGTCTTCAATCGTCGGAAGATTTGCATTTTTCCAGGCATTAATGCCGCCAGACAACAATAAAACTGTTGCCGGGTCTGCTGTTCTGACCAGCGCATCTTCATTTTGAGCTGTGCGTGAACCCGCCAAACAGTGAAAAATAACAGGATGATTTACAGGCAGGTCCTTGATTTTTTTCCCCAACAAAATATCGGATAGTGGAAAAGAGATAGCTCCAGGAACGTGCTCTCGAAGAAATTCAGCAGGCTCCCGAATGTCGATCAGAGTGCTGCCATTTTTCATGAGTTCATGTGCTTCTGCAGGACTTACAGTTCTTGTGCTCATTTTAAATCCTCAGGGCAGTAAATGTCCTTTAACGTTGCGATAACTTTTCGAATCGATTCATTTTTAATGAAATAATTTCTTCGTTGCTCATCTATGGAACATTCAATCAAATCCTCTTCCTTCATTCTCGCCAGGTGCTGCGATGTGGCTGAAGGACTTAATCCTGTCAGTTTACTTAGATTACCTGCTGAAGTTCCCGGTGAGTCAATGAGAGTACAAAGAATCAATAGTCGGTTAACGTTACTCATGGACTTGAGAAGCCTGGTCGCCTGAGCCGCGCTATCTTGCAAAAATTCAAGGTCAGTATTTTTCATATGTTATTTCAGGTTTATCTAATTTAAATAAAGTCTAAATCAAATGCAGGCGTAGAGCAAAAAAAAGATTTATGAATAAAATGCTCAAACTGTCCACTATGTGTTTACTTTATTTTTCAAATGGTTAAATGGTGATGAGATTGCCCTAACTGGTCACTTACAATGAACCGTTGGCCAAAAAATGCAAAATTCCGGTTTGAACCGATTATTGAGGTGCTTCTCACGATGATTTTGGCTGCTCTGATTCTGATATAGGAGGCTGAGTGTTTAGTTTATTTCACTCTAATGGCTTACGTTGAATAAGGCATATTATTAGAAAGTCTTTATTGGTATCTAATGAAAGGAGTCGGATGATGGTATTTGAAGAAAAGAAGAAAAAGGCAATAGACCTGATGGAAAATAAAAAGATGTGGCGGAGCAATTATGCGCCCCCCATCTTACGCTTGTTTTGGAAAATGGGGAGTAAAATGCCACCGCCTCCGTTTGCCCCTTTCTGGCTTAATACGATGTTCTTCGCCGCCTTGTACAGCCCTATATGGGGCATTTTCATGTGGTTCACTATCTGGAAAAATCAAGGCTTCAGCGTATTGCATGCGGTATTCATCGCCCTCTTTGCCGGTTTGCTGTTTGGTTTATTCATGGCGTTATTCCACTATTGGCGCAAGCGGTCCAACAAGTTGCCTGACTGGAAGAGCCTCTAAGAAGGCAACAATTTGAACATCAGAAAAAAGATTTATATAAAAACTGTTCACAGTGTTCACAGTGTTCACAGTGTTCACAGTGTTCACTTTTTGTTTTTTTGTTTAATTTCATTATGTTATGTGGTGATTAGTTTGCCCTGAACTGCCCATAACTCATCACTTCAAGTGACCAGTTACTACTTCTCAATGAAAAAAACCGGCCTGAGCCGGTTTCTTTTTAAGCATTCTTGATTTCGCACATTGGCAACCAGTCTGTCTCGCAGTCTTCACTTAAGATCAGATTGGTTTGCAGACCCGGATTGGTCTTTTTCTTCAAGAATTCAATCTCATACTCTTTCAACGTTTGCGGCACAGCCCGACCTTTCGGCTAGGGAAAACGTGCTGACGATTCCCGTTAATTGGAGGCATGATTTCCAGCAGCTCTAAAGCTTGTTCTGAGAGAGGGGCTATATGATCACGTTTTGCCTTCATACGTTCCGCTGGAATACACTACTGCTTGTTCTCGATATCGGTCTCTGACCAAGCTATTGCTGAGGCTTCTGCAGGGCGTATTGTAGGCATGTGCTGCTTCTTCGGGCGTTCGAAAGCATTACCTATACCTGAAGCTGGATTCGCCTCAATCAATCCCACATTCACCGCATAAATCATTATCTCATTGATGCGCTGAACTAACCTTCCGACAGCTTCTAACGCTGCGCGTGCTTTGATTGGCTCTAACACCTGAATAAGTGTGCATGCTTTCAGCTCCTGAACAGGAATGTTCTCGATCTCGGACTTCTACAGACACAAAAAAGCCCGCAAACCTAGAAGGGATGCGGGCTTTCAGGACTTCTCCGGACTTATCTGGTAATAACCGGATCATTATTTGGTGGAGCTGGGGGGATTTGAACCCGCGTCCGAACCTTTCCAACCAATTAAAAATAAAAGAGTTATTTTACTTTTACGGTTCTGCGTATCCTTTACGGCTCTTTTGACGTACTTCCTCCGTCACCCCACTGTACGCTTTCAGGTATGAACCGTAATGCCGGAACAGCATTTCCGGACCCTTGTGACCCATCTGCCCGGCCAGCCAGAACAGGTTGGCATTCATGCTGATATGCATGGTGGCGAAGGTGTGACGGGTTTGGTACGGATTGCGGTACCGGACACCGGCTTTCTTCAGCGCCGGTAACCAGGCTTTCTTCCTGATCGCATCAGCCCCCGCCCAAGGCTCCCCCGTTTTTGGATCCAGAAAAACAAACTCGCTGTGCGTGAAGGAGAATTGTTTCTGGTCTTTTAGCGCCCGCATCGCATCGCCGTCCAGCTCTACCTTTCTTTTCCCCGCCCGCGTTTTCGTTCCCTTCGTTACCCCCTCAACACTGGCCGTCTGTATATGTGCGGTGGCGCCCACAAAGTCGATGTAATCCCATCGCAGCGCGCAAAGCTCAGAACTTCGCAGCCCTGATCTGAATGCAAACCGGAAAAGGTTTTCTTCCTGTGGTGACCTGGCGGCGGAGAGTATAGCCGTTACTTCATCTGGCTCGAAAGGGTCAACGATGTATTCGCTCTCCGCTGTGTCCGTATCGTTTTTATAACGGGATGCTGAAACCAAAGAGACCGGGTTTGTTGCCAGATACCCATCAGTAACCGCTTCATCTATCGCGAGCCCGAGGAATGACAGCCTGTTACGGGTGGTTTTCAACGTGGTTGTCTGGTTCTTGATCCAGCTTTTCACGATCGCCGTGGTGATGTCAGAGACCTGCATTTTGTGCATGCCCTTCAGCGCGGACCGGCATTTTTTATAACCGGTGATAGTTGAGGGGGCCAGCCCCCTCAATTCGCAAAGAGTTATATATTCGTCCATATAGTCTTTTACAGATTTAGAGCTCTGATTATTTCCAAAGAGTTTTAACCGCGTGGATTTCGGGAACTGATCCGCGTAATTAAAAATGCCACGCTCAATTTTATTGTAAATCTCTCCCAGCAGCCTTTCGGCATATTTAATATTTTTTGGGTTCACATCGATATTAGAAAGGGGCTCACGGCATTTCACCCCTTTATACGTGAATGTGATATTGATGGTTTGGCCTGATTTGTGACTGCGTAACGTCACGCCTCTTGGCAGTTTTGCCGGTTCCCTCTCGCCCACTTTGTTACCTCCGCAAGATCAATCCAACGTTCTTTTACGCCATCAACTTTTAACACCTGAACACCTTCTTTCCAGACGCCGCGCTGAATGCGCTTGTTGATGGCATCAATTGTTTCCCCAGTTGTGCTGCAATAGGCACTGACTGGGATACAGTCCAAACTGATCATGCGAACCCCCACACGTTAATAGAGCCGGCTGCACACCGGCTTACAGATTTGAAAGCTTTTCGATCGCCTTGTCGAACGTCTCCACAGCAACATCCAGATCAGCGGCACAGACCTTTGCCTTAATTGCGCGGACTTCCTCTGGTGATTTTGCGGCGCGGATCTGGGCCATTAAATCCAGAATAAATGATGGCGCTGAGTCAGGCGTAACGGCTGGCGCTTCACCCGGTCGCAAAATCAAAAGCTCGCTTGCCATTGCCTCCGCTTCTCCCCAGCGCAGAGAAGGGGAGCGGTGCGCGATAATTTCCTTCAGACGTTCGTTGGTTAAATTTTTCATTATTAATCTTCCTTTTTGACGATGCAGTTGCAGTGATGAGCGAAACACTGAGCGAATGCGTCCCGCTGGCTATCATTGATATCAAAATTATCTTCTAACCAGTCGCAGAGCTTTTCCTTGCTGATGACAGGTTTCTGCGGCGGAAGGTATTTTTCCCGGTAAACGGGCATCATACCCGGACCGGCATCCTCTTCACCCGCCTCACCTTTGATGTGGCCGCGCGCAAGGTGCGCGTCGTTTAACCAAGCCACCGGGACCTGATCACCTTTCAATTGAATCGCGTTGTAATTCATTTGCAGTTCGGTCAATTCACCAGCCAGCTTCCACTCCGATTTGCTGATAACTTCGAGCTGATCGAGGATTATTTTCAGGGCTTCGACAGGGATAGCCATTTGGTCATGCCCTTGATTAAGTGCATTCTCAACACGGGCTTTCATGATGCTGAAGATTTGGAATTCTTTGGTTGCCTTAGTCATAGCTTTACCCCTGCTGGCGCTGGTTCATCTGGAATTGATGCCCAGTGGGTGATCCGCACATCCTCATGGCTCAATCCATCCAGTTGGAATGACCACTCCCATTCACCGGTTTCTTTCTGCCCCATTGCCATCCACATTGAACGCCAGCCAATTACCCAGCCTTCGCCATTAGCATCAAAAAGAAGTACCTCTTCATTCGCAGATGGCAGTTCCGCATCAACTGACACAACCTGGTCATTGAGCAGGTCACGCCACGCAAATGCAACCAGCTGGCCGCCGAGCAGGGTAGTTGAGGCGCTTAAAGCCGGTTCTTTTCCGTCCTCGAATTCAACAATTAAAGTTATTTTTCCCATGACACCCCCCTGTTCAGAACATCAGCTCTTCCCAGCGGCGCATAAATAAAGCTCGGGCCTGTACTGGGTTGAGAGGTGTGATAAGAATGTCGGTCGGCATGATGCCTTCCAGAATCGGCCAGAAATTATCGGCATCGACTTCCAGATCCCGACGTTCGGTTGCCAGCATGATCAGGTCAGCTGTTTTGACGATGGCGCTCATCTCCCGCGGGAGTTCGTACTTTTCGCGGATCAGGGAATCAATCTGGCGCTCGACGCGTGCATAGTCAGGCAGCATGCGCTTCAGCGGGGCTGGGATGTCCTTCATGTACGCTTCAGTAGCGTCATGCAACAGGGCTTCGCGCTGGTACTGTGGCGGAACAATCAGACTGCACAGAACAGAATGCTGCGCCACGCTGTAGAAGTCTGAAATCTGCCCGGCAAAGCGGCATTCGTGGGATAGCCCCTGCGCGATGTCGGTGATATTGAAGGCAAGTAGATTAGGATTTGAGAAATCCAAATGCTCGCCTGAAAAAGTGGTTAACCAGGTCATAAAATTACTCCACACGTTTAAAATAAATAGGCTGCACACCGTTTTGGGCTTGATCGAATCCCTTGCCAGTGATGGCAATTAATTAAATTCAGATGGTTTTAAATTATCTTTGGGCTTCGCCGCCCAGCGCGGAAATAAGGTTCGATATCAGCGCAGAATATTCACTGGTGACCAGAATGAAATCGGCATCAAAGCGCGCGGCAAAATCTTCGCGGTCGATGTCGTCGTTCTGATCAGCCAGCGTGTCGCTCGGTTTCAATTTTTTCAGCGTGAAGGCATCATTGATCTGGAAGCTGACGCGTTCCTGCCAGTCCATCGAAACCTGAGTGACCAGTTTGCCGTTTTCTATATGGCTGCTGATTTCGTCGCTGACCAATGCCTGCTTCTTACAGCGGATAGTGCCGCCTTCTTCCAGAATGGCTTTCAGCTCGGCTTCGTCCTGCAAAGCGAACCCAGCTGGCGGTAGGCCGCTGCGCACCCACTCGGTCAGGTTCAGTTCGATCGGCGATTCCATTGTCAGCGGCACCACTGGCAGCGAACCGAGGCTTTTACGCAGTAGTGCCAGCATGTCTTCTGCCTTTTTGGCGCTGACCGCGTCGACCATGATCAGGCGGCTATCCAGATCAATCCACATGAAGGTCTGGGTGAGGCGACTGAACGCGCGCGGCATCAGACTATGCAACACCTCATCTTTCAGAGAATCTTTCTCGGTCTTCTTCAGCTTGCGGTGCTGCTCGTTTTGAAGTTGCTCAATCTTGTTAGCTAGTTCCTGCTTAATCACCGGCGCCGGAAGGATTTTCTCTTCACGTTTTGCACAGATCAGTAGTTGGTGACCGGCTGCGTGCACCAGCTTTTCGGTACCGAACTTACCCATCGGTGAAACCCAGCCGGTTTTCGCCATGTCCTGGCTGCCACACGGCGAGAAAACGAACTGAGCCATCTGACGTTGCATTTCAGCTGCATCGAGCGCGATATCGCGGCTCATGCGGTAAATCTGGAGGCTTTTAAACCAAAGTTCTTTCACGTTAATTACTCCTGTTTATGCCCACTGCACCGGGCTAATTACTCACACACATAGAAAAGGGCCACCGGTGACGCACTGGGTGTGCTGGTGGGGCCAGCGAACCCTTGTCTATGTCTGCGAAAAAATTGGCGGTGGTCATGATCAGAACATTATCTTCGCTCCCCCTTGGGTAGGTTGAAGAGTCATGCCACCGCCGAAAGACAACTACACACAGCAATTATCGAGTTCCACGTCGATCTGATAGGGCGGCGGGAGTTGAACCCGCAACAGGGTAAGGAGCCCTGCCATCACCTGATGCTTGCCACAACGTTAAGAGCACTGATTCTGTGGTTCAGAAGTTGATTGTTAGTGAGACTCTCAACAACCAGTGCTCTTAACGTTGTGCTGCTGATGATTAAAGTATGCTTTAGGGAATAAATATAGTCAATAAAGAATAATTAAAAATATTCTTTGGGTGATTTGTTGGCGTCACGGGAGTGTGACAATTTTTTGCAGTAAAGGGGAATTCGTGCTTATACTGGGGTTATATACAGTTGTTTTTTTGGCGGCAACTATCATCAAAAGGTTTTGATGCTGCGAGGTATTTGGATATGGGTACGTGGCTTGTAAGAGTTGGTCCAGGAGAGTTTAAGGGCTCTCCTGTGCCTGATTCGCGGGTGGTTCACTTGCTTAATGCAGGAATGAAGATCTGTTCTACGGGTCCGACGATATCCGATTCTGAACGAACTGGAGTTACAGGAATGCGCGTGTCATCAACCGATAAGAAACCGCCGCCATCACCTGATAAGTGATATCTGAAAACCGATAAAGTGCCTGAGATTAACGTGACGACGAGATCGTTAGTGGAAGGGCTACGGTTTGGGTTAACCACCACAACGGTGCCTGCTGGCGCTTGAGCTATGCCAGTGTTTCTCTTCATGATATATGCGCGATAGTGTTCAGGAACTTCAGAGATCCATGTGATTGCTTCACCGGTATCGCCTTTTTCATCGAAGACTTTTACTAACTTAGAAACATCAATGCGTTGTAATGGGCTATCAATGCCGCCTTGCATTGTTCCAGCGCCATTGATCAGCCAATCAGCACTGATACCCATCGCAGCCGCTAACTTGCTACTGTGTTTTGAAGTTTTGCTGGCCCCCGCAATGATCTTTGAAATAACAGACTGTTCAACCCCAGCAGCTCGAGCGAGCCGGGTCTGACTGTCAAATCCGGTATCGGCCATGGCTTTCGCCAGTCGTTCAGATAGTGTTTTCATACCCCAAAAGTTATTCCCACGCGCATATTCTGTCAAAGTCTCTACCGACTTGCTTATTTTTATTCCCTAAAGCATAATTAAGCATAATTATGATGGAGGGAATAACCAAATGAACCATGTCATTGAAAAAGCAATCAGCATCACCGGCTCTCAGTCTGAATTGGCTCGCCGAATTGGCGTAGGCCAATCAACGGTTAGTAAGTGGCTCAACGGCGCAGAGATTAGCTCCCGCTACATTTCAGCTCTCACAGCTGCAACTAACGGCCAGATTTCTCAGGCAGAAATACTGGTTTCACTCGAGCGACCAGACTCAGCAAATCCTAACGCATCAGCATCCTTAGCATAACTACCGAAGGAAAAACGAAATGGTAGACCTGAAATCCACAGTAAAAGCGATGTGCAAAGCATTCCCCGGCGGTCGTTCTGCAATGGCTGGCGCTTTAGGCATGACTGAAACTCAGTTCAACAACAACCTGTACGAAAAGAACGGCTGTCGCTTCTTCGAGGTGGCAGAGCTGGAAGCGATGGAAGACATCAGCGGCACGAGTTGCCTGGCTGAGCACTTTGCACAACGCCGCGGCGGTCTGTTCGTCGATATCCCGCAATTGGAAGAACTCGACCAAGTGGAGCTGTTCAGCAAAAGTATGCGCACAGCGGCGCACCGTGGTCACGTAGACATGATCATTCAAGCCGCTCTGGAAGATGGGTTCATTGATGCTGAGGAAGCGAAAGAAATCATGAAGTATCACTCACGCCATCTGTCGGCGCGTGATGCGGAAGTTCGAGCTGTGTTGGCGCTGTTCAGCAAAAAGGCGAAAGCCGGAAAGGTTGACGCCTCAGGAGTGCAGTCCCGAGGCGTCGGGCGCATTAACAAATCGTGTGGAGTAATTAACGCATGAACAGTTTACTCATAAAAGCAGGAGTTCCGCAAATTCGCTGTGTAGCGACTGGCGGTACTGCTGGCTCTCTTTCGTACGAAGTGATGATAGGCAACCGCTGGATCCCGTGCAACTACCAGTTCGCGGCATGGTGGGTAGGTTACGTCTGTGAACACAGCCGGAAGGTAAGCGCATGTCTGAAAAAATCCAAAAGCTGGACCGGCGTTACAAGGATTGGCGGGGCGTTGTGGTACACGTCGTGGGCTTCGACCGAGCGGGGGATCGCGTCATCTTCATGCGCGCCGGTTACCCGCATGAGTGCGCACAGCCGGTTGAGTTGTTCCGATCGCTGTTTGAGAGGATAGAAGATCATGACTAATAATCTGTCACGTCGAGAATTCCTGGATACCGTAATAACTACCAAATCGCCAGAGGCTGAGCGCCGTTATTTGTTTGCTGCTGCACTCCGCGTTGACGGGAAAACCTTTGCCGAAATCGCCGCCATTTTCGGTGTTTCAATAACAAGGGCTCGTTATCTGGTTGAAAAAGGGCGAGTAACAAGCCGTAGATTTGCAGCTGCCGTGAGGAATTACGATGAGCGTTAAGTTATCCGCATACGTCTGGGACGGGCTGGCTCAGGCTGGCGTGAAAGGTACCCAATTGCTGGTAATGCTGCGTCTGGCTGATTTCTCCAGCGATGAAGGCACGTGCTATCCGGGCATTGAGACGATATCCCGCCAGATCGGCGCTGGCCGCAGTACGGTCATTACTGCTATCACTCAGTTGCAGAAAGATGGCTGGTTATCCCGAGAAGAACGCCGCAAGGGCAACCGCAATAAAACCAACCTGTATTACCTGAACGTTAAGAAGCTCCGCGAAGCCGCTGCGGGTTTCTATTCTGATAGTCCAGTTCCTGAACATTCAGATTCTGAACGTTCCAATTCTGAATATTCAGATTCTGAACGTCCAGAAAACGTGATTAAAAGCGGTTTTGACCGTCCAGAATCTGGAGGGGATCCGTTAGTAAATTCAAAACAAGATCCATCAGATATAAAAACCCTTTGTCAGCCTGCTGCGCAGACCGACGCCGAGGTTGAAATTACTGATCAGGCTAAACAGGCACTGAAACATCTCAACCAAATCACCGGGTCACGTTACCAGCCCACCAAAAGCTCGCTGCAAAACATGCGTGCCCGTCTCCGCGAAGGTCACACCCTGGAAGAACTGCAGCTGGTTATCGAATACAAGCAGGTTCACTGGGGAGACTCTCCAAAAATGGCCGAGTATCTGCGCCCGACAACCCTGTTCCAGCCAGACAAATTCGAAGGTTACCTGCTCAGCGCGACCAAATGGGCGAAGAGTGGCGCCCGGTCTGTGTGAACGGCAAGTGGACAGCTGAAGGTGAAGTTGCAGTTGATTCCGCCGAACGCGACGCGGCATACCGCCGGTTCATCAGCGGTGTAGCAGCAACCAAAGCCCCGAGCGAGTTGGAAAAACTGGTGTGCACCGAGGCTAGCAAAGCCAGCGTCCGCAGCATGCGCAGTGACTTCGCCATTACTACGTGGGCCAAGATTTGGAAAGAGTGCGCCCAGCGCCAGCAGGGAGTGAAAGCCGCATGAAATCATACCCAGAATTAGTTCTTGAAGTGCTGGCGAGCGATAACACCCCGCGCACCGCCGCTGAAATCGAGGCCGTTATCGTGGATAACACCGGGCTGACTCCGCACCCTACGGCAGTTCATGGCGCCCTCAACGCGCTGCGCCGCCGACCAGAAATCACAATCACCATGACCGAAAAATCGCCGCGTAAATATCGACTCGTCGCGGCATCCGAGGCAGTGAAAACGCAGGCTGAAATCAATGCTGAGTTTGAGCGTAATTTGTGGGCAGTACGTCAGGGAAGGGGACAGGCATGACATCTGAATTTGCGAGCACAACACCGATCGAGCACAAAGACCGCTGGCAGACGCCGGTTGAAGTCTTCACCGCGCTTGATCTGGAGTTTGGTTTCTATCTGGACGCTGCCGCCGACCACCAGAACGCGCTCTGCGCCAGGTACCTGACTGAAACCGATGATGCGCTGAGCGCCGATTGGGAGAGTTACGGGGCAATCTGGTGTAACCCTCCATACAGCGCGATCACCCCGTGGGTTGAGAAGGCAGCCGAGCAGTGCCGCACCCAGCACCAGCCGGTGGTAATGCTGTTGCCCGCCGATACCTCAACAGGTTGGTTCTCGCTGGCGCTGACTACCGCCGACGAAATCCGCTTTATCACTGATGGTCGCCTGTCCTTCATAAATGCCGGGACCGGCAAGCCAGGGAAGAACGGCAACAGCAAGGGCAGTCTGCTGGTTATCTGGAGGCCATTCATCAAACCGCGCGGGCAGTTCACCACAGTATCGCGTGAAGCGCTGATCACTGCTGGCGCTGATTATCTGCAGGAGGTGGCAGCGTGAACGAACTCCAGAAAATCTGGCTTGATGCCTATCGCAGCTATCTCAAGGCTGCATCACCTACTGGCGAGCTTTGCCCGTCGGATCACGATAGTGCGCTTGATCATGCCGATGCTGTGCTGAATAGCCTGCTCAAAGCAGGGGAGGTGAATTGTGATTGATGAACCGAAAGACGACAGCGAAAACGTGCTGGCTTTCACCAAGCGCTTTGAGTCGAATGCCGACATCAAAGAAATGCTAAACCTCGTCAAGGCAGATAAGCCCGAACATGCTGCATATCGTTGTGGCCATGTGAATGTATTAGTTGATGAACACCTTCGGCAACTCACATGTAGGCGCTGTGGTGCAGTCGTGGATGCATTCGACTGGATTAATGCCCGCGCGGAAGGCGAGCAGAAGATCGACTGGGAGCTTAAATCCCTGCGTCGGGAAGTAGTTGAACATCGTGAGGGTCTTGAAAAGCTGAAACGAGAAGAGCTCAACACTCGAAACCGTATTAAAAACGCTGAAGGAAAGCTGGCAAAAATCAGCATGGAAATTGCCAACAAGAGCATTGCAGCTGGTATTCCGGTCGCTGCCGTCACTCGCGATACCTACACCGATCCGGAGGTGCAACTATGAAAACGGCAACGGTAAATATAAATAACTGCGTCAAAGTCAAGCTGAACGAATTTGGCCTGGCAGTCATGAAATCCCAGCGTGAAAAGCTTGAGATATTAGCGCCAAGCCTGCCTGACTTCACGCCCCCCGCGGTCGATTCAGAAGGTTATTCAAAGTTTCAGATATGGGAATTGATGCAGACCTTCGGACCGGTTCTATATCTGGGTGGTGAGCTTCCGTTCGATAGCGAAATTCACTTCACCAACGTAGCGATTACCGAGGTGGCTGAATGAAACTCACACTACCATTCCCGCCGAGCGTTAACGGTTACTGGCGCGCCACCAGCAAAGGCATGCTGATCAGCGCCCGCGGGCGGGTATACCGGTCAAACGCGATTGCCGCCGTGTATGAGCAGTTGAAGCGCAAGCCGCAGCCGCTAACTGCTGAACTCGACGTGCATGTCGTCCTGTTCCCACCGAACCGGGCGCGCCGGGATCTGGATAACTTCCAGAAGGCGCTGTTTGACAGCCTGACGCACGCCGGAGTGTGGGCAGACGACAGCCAGGTGAAGAGAATGACCGTTGAATGGGGAGACTTAACGAAGGACGGGAAAGCAGAAGTAAGGATCATTGATTTCAAACCTGCCGGTGTGCAGCCGGTTTAACGTGTGGGGTATTTATGTCGAACAGTTTGCTGTCAGGAAAAGTGGTGACGATGTCGAGCCGTGAGATTGCTGAGCTGGTGCAGAGTAAGCACAGCAACGTGAAAAGGTCGGCTGAAAGGTTGGTTGTTGCTGGAATTTTAAGCGCGCCGTTGGAGCACACCCCCTATTTGCACGAACAGAATGGGGAAGAATATCAGGAGTACTGGTTCAATAAGCGCGATTCGCTGGTGCTGGTTGCCCGGCTGTCGCCTGAGTTCACCGCCGCGGTGGTTGACCGCTGGCAGGAGCTGGAATTGAAAAACCAGTTACCGCAGTCATTGCCGGACGCGTTACGACTGGCTGCTGATCTAGCCGAAGAAAAACAGGTACTAGAATCACAGCTGGCGCTGGCGGCCCCGAAAGTAGAATTCGTTGATCAGTACGTCATGGCTAAGGGTTCTATGGGATTCCGCGCGGTCTGCAAATTGCTGCATGCGAAAGAACCTGAATTCCGGATGTTCCTGCTGGAGAAAGACATTGTTTACCGGCTGGAAGGCCAGCTGACGCCGAAGGCCAATCATTTAGAGGCCGGCCGGTTTGAGGTGAAAACCGGTACCAGCCAGCAGAATCAGCACGCATTCCGGCAGGCTCGCTTCACGGCAAAGGGTGTTGAATGGGTTGCCGGGCTGTGGGCCGGATATTTGAAACAGAAACAGGAGAACGCGGCGTGAGAGCATTGTTAAAGCCATACCCCCAGCGGGATTTGGGGATCGTGCTGTTGCGGCCGCCGGGCGACATGCTGCAGCACTTTAGCGGTAAACGTCTGCTGATCACCGACGAGCCAGCAGACCTGCGCGCCGCGCCCGACGGTCTGGTACCGGTAGAGGCTCAGCCGTTATCGCGTGATCCGCGTCTGGCGGCCTTTCTTTCGTCAGAGCGCGTGATTGGTCTGGCTGGTGGCTGGGATGCACTGAAGCTTTGGGTTAAGCGTAACCGCGGCTGTCAGTGCACCGACTTCGGCGGCCAATATCATCATCATGAGCTGGTGCAGGTGCGCCGGGCGCGCGGCATGGTGTCCCTGTGCTGGTCTCACGACAATGAATACCGCGACAAAGAATCAGCCAAACTGGACGCCGCTTCGCTGGCGAACGTCACTGAATTCGTGACAGAAGCAATCCGCGCGCGGTCTCGGCTACCAGACGGCCACCGCCTGACCTTACCGGAATTGTGCTGGTGGGCAACGAGTAAAGGGCTGGCGGGACAGTTGCCGGAGGAAATAATTTGCGAGGCTCTGGGCGTGAAATACCGCGCACCGGGCACCCAACTGAAAGAATCGGACACCAACCCGTACGAGAAAGAACCGCGTGAGTCGCTGGGGAACAATATTAAACCTGTGCTGGCGCTGGCAATCGATCCGGAGACGCCCGAATCTTTCTTGCTGCGCCCGAAACGCCGCCGCTATGAAAACACGAAATACACCCAGTGGGTAAAGCGCCAGGCATGTTGTGCCTGTGGTAACGGGTCTGATGATCCGCACCACATCACCGGCAACGGATTTGGTGGAATGGCGACAAAAGCGCATGACCTGTTCGTGATCCCGCTGTGCAGACGGTGTCACGACTCACTTCATGCGAATACTCAGGATTGGGAAAACGAACACGGTACACAGGAACACCTGTTACTGACGACATTAGACCGCGCGCTGGCGATGGGTGTTATCGCTACCGGCAAAGCAAAATAAGTGTGGAGTCCGCATGAATATTGAATACATCAGAGAACGAGTGATCATCGCACTGGCCAACTACTGCGGCGCTACAAAGGGGCAGCTTGCTGCTTTCGAAGAACATGCACCTGCCGACACATCGAGCAAAAAACGCAAGCGCCTGCATTTCGTCGTTCTGGATAAAAGCCGTGTCAGCGCCGACTTAGATCCGGTCAGCTGTTCAGAGACACGTTCTCGAGTTAGGCCGTTCCCGCCGATACATGAAATAACCTTCTGCTCGAGCAGTTGGCGCCGTGCACTGTCAGCTTTAGACGAAGATAGCTGTGCATGGCTCCGATATTGCTATGGGTATGATTTGGATTTCGCCCATCAGGTTTCAATCTGCAAATTCATTTGGCAACAATTTGAAAGTAAATCCCGCGGTAGCAAGATCACCGCGAAAAAACGGGCGAGACTATCATCCCTTGTCTGGCTAGCTGTTCAGCATTACGCCACAGAAGGTACCGGCCGCATTGGGAAAACATATCCCGCCGGGGAATTGGCAAAACTCACTGGCGTTACGAAATCAAATTGGTCAGAGAATTATGCTGCGCAATGGGATGAATTACTTTGGCTGTGTCAGGATCTGGATAGATCAGCTTTAAGAGCTATTTCATGTAAAAGAAGTGATGCACGTTCCAAGATTTTAACGTCTTAATACTTGCAAAAATGAACAAAGTACTGCATATTTTAAGCATATTTGATATTTTGCCATAAATGAAAAAAAACCTCGCTCCGGCGGGGTTTTTGCGTATTGGGGCTGCCGTTAGGCGGCCTTTTTTATTGCCCTCGATTCGTGGAGGACAAACACAGCGATAAGGGGTTTATCAATGTCCGAGCCGGTATCAGCTTCAGCGGCTTCAGCGGCGCTCGCCACGGTCGGCGTCTTCGGCTGGTTCACCGGTCTGGATTACGGCGTGGTGTTTGGTGCGTTTGCTGGCGCTATTTTTTACGTCACATCCGCGGTGGACCTGTCAGCCTGGCGCCGCATTTCATATTTCGGCGTTTCGTTTATTTGCGGCTTGTTCGGTGCTGGCGTCGCCGGTGCAAAATTAGCTGGCTGGCTTAACTATCCTGATAAACCATTGGATGCCTTGGGCGCGGTGATCATCTCCGCACTGGCGGTGCAGTTGCTTACGTTCGCCAGCAACCGGGCAAAAAACCCAACATCACTGATTGATCGGTGGAGGGGGCAAAGTGGTAATAAATGACCCGCTGGTAATCTTGAACGTGGTGCTGTGCTCGCTGATGGTTATCCGGTTGAGCTTTTTTCGCAAGAACGGCGCCACCCATCGAAAATGGGCGTCATGGCTGGCCTACCTGCTGATCCTGCTTTACGGCCATGTGCCGCTGCGGTTTTTCTTCGATCATTATGACGGTACCCGTTGGGCGATCCTGCTATTGAACATCGTCATCTGCATCGCGGTATTCGCAGTCCGCGGTAACGTCGCAAAACTGTTCAGTGTCCTGAGACATCCACAATGACAAAAGACCAATTTACCCGGGCGGCTTCCCTGAGCGCCGACTTAGCCGCGCGCTGGTATCCGCATGTGGTGCGCACGATGGCTGAATTCGACATTTCCACTCCGGCGCGTCAGGCGGCATTCATTGCGCAGGTGGGCCATGAGTCCGGTGGATTTAAAACCCTGGTCGAGTCATTCAACTATTCGATCGCCGGGCTTTCGGTGTTTACGCGCCTCACTGCATCACAGCGTGAGCAGCTCGGGCGCCGGAATGGAGAAGGCCCACTGCCTGTTGAGCGCCAGCGCGCCATTGCCAATCTTGCTTATGGTGGCCGGTACGGCAACAAAGCAGCGGGTGACGGTTATAAATTCCGTGGACGTGGCCTAAAACAAATCACGTTCCTCGATAACTATCTGGCCTGTGGCCGAGCGCTGGGCATTGACCTAATCACCGACCCTGACTTGCTTCTGAAAGATGAATACGCGGCGCGGTCGGCGGGCTGGTTCTGGAAGGCAAACAACTGCAACAGCTTTGCCGACTCAGGCGACTTTGTGGGGCTGACCAAGCGCATCAACGGCGGCGTGAACGGTCTGGCCGATCGTCAGGCTCGTCTGGTAATTGCCCAGAAAGCGCTGGGCATCTAAGAGGCACGACGTGGAAACATCATTGTTTGCTGCTGTGGTTAAGGCTTACTGGAAATCGGCTGTTGCCATAGTGCTGGCCGCCGCGCTGGTCTGGTGGATTGAGGGGCTGCGCTGGGACTCTGATGTTTCAAAGCTTAAAGCGACCCACACCGCAGAGCTGAAGAAATTCAGTGATCAGGCCGTGATTGACCTGACCAACCAGAAGAAACGCACCGAAGCGGCGCAAACCGCACTGGCTGCGCTGGATGCCAAACACACGAAGGAATTAGCCGATGAACAGTCCAAGAATGACAGGCTGCGCGCTGATGTCGCTGCTGGCACTCGCCGGGTGCGGATCGCAGCAGCAAACCTTGCCACCTGCGAGCTCGTCGGGAATAGCACTACCGGAACCGGCGGCGTGGGCGATGCAGCACAAGTCGAACTCTCTGGCGCTGGTGGACGGGCTGTTCTCGATCTCCGAGCCAGCGCCATCAAAGACGACAAAGTGATCCAATACCTTCAGGGCTTTGCAGTTGAAGCCCAGAAACGTTGCAACGTTAAATAGGGAATGAGGTCGGCTGATAGATAAATTCACTTTGTTTAAAGTGATATCTGTAAAAGTGTAAGAGTGAATGTTATTTTATAAGCAAGGACGACAAAAGATCTCTAACAGGGAAGATAACAGATGAAGATTATATTTAGTGTTGTTATTGGGCTGTTGTTTGCATCGAGTGTAAATGCTGCTTACATCGAAGGTGAATACAACGTTTGGCGAAGAACGGATGGTGTTATTTATGCAACCACTCAGACAGAGGATAACCAGCCTGTTTTGGTGAGTATTGTCGGTCCAGGCACTGACTGGTCTAGCATAGTGATATCCTACATCGTTAAAAATCCTTGTGATGCAGATAAAAAATCCGCAGAAATATATGTCAATATGGGACTGGAAACCTTGGATTTCAGTTGCCAAAAGTTAGAAAAAAACAGCATTGTTAGTTATACCGTATCAAAACCAACAAGAGCTAATGAGCTTTACGCTGATTTGAAATCTGGTTTCACCGTTGTAATAGACAAAAGAATTAATATTTGGGCTGCTAATATTAGAGAGCCGAAGTAGTTTGTTCAGATTGTACAAAATAAGATTAAAGCACCGCCTAAGGGCGGTTTTTTTATTGGAGCTTATATGCAGGTCACTATCGATGGTGTCCAGTATGCGCCGGTGTGCAGTTCGGGCTTTCAGATTGGAATCGCCGTCACGACGCACAACCGGCCTGCTGTTCTGGCAAAGACGATTGAGCAGCACCTGAAGCACTTACCTGCTGGCGCCAAGTTGATCGTGATAGATGATGGTTCAGCGCAAACTGCCACCGCTGGCGGTATTGAAATAATCAGGCATGAGAAATCACTCGGGATCGTCGCTTCGAAGAACCGGAGCCTCGAGGCGCTGATTGATGCTAGCTGCGAGCACCTTTTCCTTTGGGACGATGACGCCTATCCGATCAGAGATAACTGGCACGTTCCTTACATCGAATCACCTGAGCCTCACCTGGCTTACCAATTTCTCGATCTGGCTGGCGCGCAGAAGCTGAAAGATATGGCCGTGCTGTATCGAGATGATCAGCATGTTGCTTACACCGGCCAGCGCGGCGTGATGCTGTATTACCACCGCAGCGCGATTGAGAAGGTCGGCGGCTTTGACCCGATCTATGGTCGTGGCATGTACGAACATCCCGATCTGGCGCTGCGCATCCATAACGCTGGCCTGTCCACGTGGGCATTCGCTGATGTGACTGGTTCGGAAAAGCTGATCCATTCCCTCGATGAGCACATGTCTGTCGAGCGTTCTGTTCCTCGGCCTGACCGTGAGGCGCTGGTAAAGCGCAATGTCGGGATTTACAACAGCAGGCGTGACAGTGGCTATACCGGATTTGCCCCTTATCGGCGTGAACGTGATGTGGTCATTACGACCCTGCTGACCAGCCAGCCAGATCCCCAGCGTGCAGCTGCAATGAAGCCTGATGAATCAGCTCTTTCTGTCTGGTCGTCTTCGATTCGCGGCGCTGACGCTGTGGTGCTGGCCGACCAGCTCAGTGTTGCACCTGCTGGCGCTTCTCTGGTTATGGTGCCCGCGGTTCAGATGAGCCCGTACTTTGCCCGCTGGGTGCACATCTATCAGCACCTCAGAGCGCATCCAGAATACCGGTTAGTGTGGTGTACGGATGGGACGGACGTCGAGATGCTGCGTGAGCCTTGGGCTGAGATGGTACCCGGCACGATATACGTTGGCTCAGAACATAAGACTTACGCCGACGGCTGGATGAAGGCCAATCATCACGGGCGCGCATACGGTGAATTCATTGATCAACACCGCGATGAGCCACTGCTTAATGCTGGACTTCTCGGCGGCTCGCGTGATGACGTGATGGAGTTTGCGCACCGGATCATCAGGCTGCATTACCGCATCGAAAGCCAGCGATTCTGGAAGATGGAGACAGCGCCAGCGACAGCGGTTGATATGGGAGCGTTTGGCATGGCTGCAAAGTCATTCGGTGACCGTGTTGTCACGGGGCCAAGGGTTCACACCGTCTTTAAATCTGATGATGGTATGGGTAAGGAGTTCGCATGGTATCGCCACAAGTGACCTTCTGTGTTGTAGGACATCACAAGCGCCGAGACATGGCGACTCGCCTCGCTGATACGCTGCACGCACAACTGATGATTGATGAAGGCGACCACGGCAGCAACTGGAATCACCGGCGCGCTATCGAGTGGGCCAGCCAGCAAGATTGCCGCGTGGTGATATTGGAAGACGATGCCCTGCTGTTGCCAGGCTTCAGTGAGTCGGTGAGTGAATGGGTGACCAGATTCCCTGATCATCTCATAAGCTTCTACCTCGGTACGGGCCGCCCGCCGCAGTACCAGCAGCAAATAGCAACGCGGCTGATTGATGCCGATAAGCGCCAGGGTGACCACATCATAATTGGCCGCCTCATTCACGGCGTTTGCTACAGCCCGCCAGTCAGTGGGATTGCAAAGATACTCAGCAATTGGAATCGCAATCAGGCTGCTGACTATTCAGTCGGTGACGCACTGGGTGGTGAGGTTATCTATCCGTGTTACTCATTGGTTGATCATGCCGATGGTGCGTCCGTTGAGCGGCACCCGGACAACGAGCCAAGGAGCGAGCGTCGGCGCGCCTGGCGTCTTGCCGTATCTCCATAACAAGGATTAATCATGCCAGCAGCAATACCTCGCGCATGCAGAAAGCATGGATGCGGCCGCACTACGACTGACAGGTCGGGCTACTGTGAGACGCACCGTAACGAAGGTTGGCAGCAGCACCAGCGTGGACAGTCAAGGCATGAGCGTGGATATGGCACCAGTTGGGACAAGCTCAGACCACTCATTCTCGCCCGTGATAAACACCTGTGCCAAGAGTGCAAACGTCAGGACAGGCTGACTCCGGCAACAACTGTCGACCACATTATCGCTAAAGCCAATGGGGGTACCGATGATCAAAGCAATCTCGAAAGCCTCTGCTGGCCCTGCCATCGAAAGAAAACAGGGCGAGAACGCTTCAAATGATAATGATTATTAATAACACAATAAATAGTTGCATTTTGAATCATCTCAATGCAAATGATATCAATTCTCATTTCCGAGGGGGAGGGCGGGTCAAAAGTTCAGACCCCTTGCGCCTCAGGACCGCCGCCTAAGTTTTTGTTACGCGCCCGCAGGTTGGAAACCTTTTTCATGGGGATCCCCAATCGCGATTAATAGGAGTTTTCTATCATGTCTGGACCACCGAGAACCCCAACGAATCTGCGTTTGATCAAGGGGAACCCTTCAAAACGTTCAATAAACAAGTCAGAGCCGAAACCCCCGTCAGGGGTCCCCCCAATCCCGAAGCATTTCAATAAGCAAGAGAAGTATTGGTTCAAGCGGATCGGTGAAGAGCTGGACTGTTCCAAGGTGATCACGCATCTCGATGGGATGGCACTTGAATTGTTGATCGGTGCTTATGTGGAATGGAGAAGTCACAGAGACATTCTGGATGAAGAGGGGGAAACCTACACAACAAGGACGATGACAGGCGACACTCTGATAAAAGCTCATCCACGGGTAGGAATGATGGCAGATTCCTGGAAACGCCTACGCGGCATGATGGCAGAATTCGGCATGACACCGGCGTCTCGCAGCAAGGTAAGCAGCGAGGGTGCAGGAGAAGCTGACCCACTTGAAGAATTTTTGAAAAAGCGCAAATGATGAATGGCAACCGTTTCGGATGGTATCCAGTACGCCGAGCGCGTGCTCTCCGGCGAGATTGTTGCTGGCGAACTGGTGCGCCTATCGTGCCAGCGATTCCTTAACGATTTAGAGCATGGGCCGGAACGCGGCGTCTACTTCTACGAGGATCGCGCCCAGCACATTCTCGACTTCTACAACTTTGTCCCTCACGTAAAAGGCGCACTGGCGGGTAAGCCGATAGACCTGATGGCCTGGGACATCTTCATTCTCATAAATCTGTTCGGGTTCGTGATCCCTCTGATCGACGAAATGACCGGCGAGCAGATGTTTGACGATGACGGCGACGCGATCATGGTTCGCCGTTTTCGCACTGCTTACAACGAGGTGGCTCGCAAAAACGCCAAGTCTACGCTTTCTTCTGGCATCGGACTTTACATGACCGGTGCGGATGGCGAGGGCGGTGCCGAAGTCTATTCGGCGGCAACCACTCGCGACCAGGCCCGCATCGTTTTTGATGATGCAAAGAACATGATCAAGAAAGCCCCTCGATCTCTCGGTCGGCTGTTCGGTCATGTGAAGCTGAATATTCATCAGGAAAGAACGGCCTCTAAGTTTGAGCCACTTTCCAGCGATGCGAATAACCTCGACGGTCTGAATATCCACTGCGGGATCGTCGATGAGCTCCATGCTCATCGCACCCGTGATGTTTGGGACGTGCTGGAAACGGCCACCGGTGCCCGCCTGCAGTCATTGCTTTTTGCCATCACAACAGCAGGTTCAAACAAAGAAGGTATTTGTTTTGAACAGCGGGACTACGCCATAAAAGTGCTGCGCGGCGTGGTCGATGACGACACATATTTTGCTGTCATTTATACGCTGGATGAAGATGACGACCCGTTCGATGAAAAGAACTGGCCGAAGGCTAATCCGGGGCTGGGGATTTGTAAGCGCTGGGACGACATGCGCCGTCTGGCGAAAAAAGCGAAAGAACAGATCGCGGCGCGTCCGAACTTTTTCACCAAGCACCTCAATATCTGGGTGACGGCGGAAAGCGCATGGATGGACATGGACCGCTGGGATAAGTGCGGCGACATTGCCCCGGATGAAGAACTGGTTAACTGGCCGCTTTGGGTTGGCATCGACTTAGCCAACAAGATAGACATCTGCGCCGCGGTTAAAACGTGGCTCGCACCTAATGGTCACACCCACACCAAGTCGAAATTCTGGCTACCCGAAGGGCGACTGCAAACCGCGCCGAAGCATATTTCTGAGCTTTACAGGAAATGGGCGGATGCCGGATATCTGGACTTAACCGATGGTGACGTTATCGATCACGGCTATATCAAAGCCGAGGTAGAAGCCTGGGTGAAAGGTGAAAGCCTGAAAGAAATAGCCTTCGACCCGTGGAGCGCAACCCAGTTTAGCCTGGCGCTGGCCGAAGAAGGATTACCGCTGGTCGAAGTTGCCCAGACGGTAAAAAACCTGTCTGAATCCATGAAGTCAGTTCAGGCCGACGTCTACGGCAGCAAGATCCACCACGACGGCAACCCGGTAATGACGTGGATGATGTCAAACGTCACCGTAAAGCCTGACAAAAACGACAACGTATTCCCGAATAAATCAACGCCGGAAAATAAAATCGATGGGCCGGTGGCGCTGTTTACGGCCAAAAGCCGGTTACTGGTCAACGGTGGCGATGATAAACCAGATCTGACTGGATTCTTTGATAACCCGATAATGGTAGGTTTCTGATGAAAAAAAATAAACAGCCGGGGCGAGTGAAAAGCGCGCTTCTAAACTGGCTGGGTGTCCCCATCAGCCTGACTACCGGCACTTTTTGGGAGGAATGGTGGGGGAAAAGCAGTAGTGGGAAAACCGTCTCTGCAGAGAAGGCCATTCGTTTATCAGCGGTCTGGGCATGCACGAGACTACTTAGCGAATCAGTATCAACACTGCCTGTCAAAATTTATGTAAGGCAGCCCGATGGCTCTCGTAAACTGGCGCAGGATCATCCTGTTTACCAATTACTTTGCCGTCGGCCAAATCAGGAAATGACCCCTTCACGTTTTATGCTTTCGGTGGTTGCATCTCTTTGTCTGCGTGGCAATGCATTCGTAGAAAAAAAGATGATTGGTAATAGACTTGTTTCGCTGATACCTCTCTTGCCACAAAACATGGTGGTGAAACGGTTGGAAAATGGCAGCCTTCAATACACCTATACCGATACCAGTAGTCAGCGGGAAATTCCTGTAAAAAACATGATGCACATTCGTGGTTTCGGCCTGGATGGTGTCTGCGGAATGATGCCGATGATGACCGGGCGTGATGTGATTGGCGCTGCAATGTCGGTTGAAGAATCTGCTGCAAAAATTTTCGAAAATGGTTTGCAAAGCTCAGGGTTTCTTACAGCCGAACAGGCGCTGAATGATGAACAGCGTGAGCGACTTCGTTCGTATATGACAAATTTCACCAGCTCTAAAAACGCCGGGAAAATCATGGTTCTTGAAGGAGGGATGAAGTACCAAGGGGTGACAATTAACCCAGAAGCGGCGCAGATGCTTGAATCCAGAGCATTTAGTATTGAAGAGATCTGTCGTTGGTTTCGAGTGCCTCCATTTATGGTTGGACATGTCGATAAACAAAGTAGCTGGGCTTCAAGTGTCGAAGGAATGAATTTACTTTTCCTGACTAATACACTTCGACCAATGTTGGTAAATATCGAACAAGAAATAGCACGCTGTTTGCTTGACGGATCTGATGATATTTACGCCGAATTCTCGGTTGAAGGGCTGCTTCGTGCTGACACTGTCGGACGCTCGGCCTATTACACAACAGCACTTCAAAATGGCTGGATGTCCCGAAACGACGTGCGTCGACTTGAGAACTTGCCACCTATTGAGGGCGGTGAAATCTACACAGTTCAACTTAACCTAACACCGCTGGATCAGCTTCGTGAAAATAACGCAGCAGCTGTTGCAAGTAATATTACCAAGCTTCACGCCTTCCTCTTCCCGGATATTCCACCGGAACAGTCACCGCTAAAACAAGCGGCTTAGGAGACAATCTGATGACCATTAAACGTCTTCCGGCAGCGCCGGAGGGGCGGCCTTTTGCGCGCGAAAAACGTGAACTTCCCTCGGCTGCATTGGAGCGATGGGATGGAAGTATTAAAGCAGCGGCCCAGTCTGGTGATAACACAATCTCAATTTTCGATGTGATTGGTGAGGATTATTGGGGGGATGGTGTTAGCGCCAACCGTATTGCTGGCGCACTTCGCTCTATGGGCGGTTCTGATGTGACGGTCAATATTAATTCCCCCGGCGGAGACATGTTCGAAGGGCTAGCGATTTACAACCTGCTGCGTGAATACGAAGGAAATGTGACGATCAAGATCCTCGGTCTTGCCGCTTCTGCGGCGTCAGTTATCGCTATGGCTGGAGATGAAATTCAAATTGGCCGTGGTGCTTTCCTAATGATCCATAACGCATGGTTTATCGCCGCTGGGAATAAAAATGATTTTAGAGAATACGCGGATTATCTGGAGCCATTCGATAAAGCGATGGCAGATATCTACGCCGCGCGCTCCGGGCTCGATGTGGGTGTTGTTCAGCAGCTAATGGATAACGAGTCGTTTATAGGCGGCAGCGACGCTATCGATAAGGGCATGGCTGATTCTCTTTTATCCGCTGATGAAATCGCAAGTGACGACGAAAGTCCCGCGGCTGCACTCCGAAAGATTGATGCTTTTCTTGCGAAAGGGGGAATGCCCCGATCTGAACGTAGAAAGCATCTCAAAGCTTTAAGTGGGAGTAAGCCTGGCGCTACTGCTACTGAAGAAGGTAAGCCGAGCGCTACCAAAGAAATTAATCAAGAAACCATTCAAACGCTTGAAAACGCGCTGGACGCGTTCGGCAAATAAGGAAAAATTATGTCTGATGTAAATGAGTTATTGAAAAAAGTATCTGCAAAGCTCGATGAAGTCTCCGGTGATTTCAGCAAAAAAGCTGAAAAGGCGATCAGTGAAGCTCAGGCATCCGGAAAGCTTTCCGCAGAAACTAAGGAATCTGTGGACAAAATTGCCACCGAGTTTAATGCGCTTAGCCAGGCACATAACACCCTGAAAGCTTCTCTCGGCGAACTGGAACAGCATGTTGCAGAAATGCCGTTGAGTTCCGCAAAAAACATCATCCAATCAGTTGGCCAACAGGTCATCTCTGCTGAAATGATGAAAGAAATCCGTTCAAGCATTGAAGGTAATAAACGCATTGCAGTTCCTGTTCATGCCGCTCTTACCACCGTCGACTTGCCGGGCGATATCATTGCACCACAGCGCTTGCCTGGGATCGACACAACACCTAAGCAGCGACTGTTCATTCGTGATCTGATTTCGCCTGGTCGCACCCAGTCCAACACGATCTACTATGTGAAACAGACGGGCTTCACAAACAACGCTTCTGTCGTCGCGGAAAATACAACCAAGCCTTACAGCAACATTGAGTTCAGCGAAGAAACTACGCCTGTTCGCACGATCGCGCATATGTTCAAAGCATCCAAACAGATTCTTGATGACTTCGCTCAACTTCAGTCAACTATTGATGCGGAGATGCGCTACGGCCTTAAATACGCAGAAGAGCAGGAAATTCTGTTTGGTGACGGTACTGGTGTGCACATTCACGGCATCATCCCACAGGCTACCGCATTCAATCCGGCGTTCGCGGTGGAAAAAGAAAATGGTATCGACCGTCTGCGTCTGGCGATGCTACAGGCTCAATTGGCTCGTTTCCCTGCATCTGGTCATGTGCTGCACTTTATTGACTGGGCGAAGATCGAACTGACTAAAGATGAGTTAGGGCGTTATATCCTGGCTAACCCGGCTCAGCTCACCACACCTACCCTGTGGGCCCTTCCGGTAGTTGCTACCGAAGCTGCGCAGTTTATCGGTAAGTTCCTGACTGGTGCCTTTAATGCCGGCGCGCAGTTATTCGACCGTGAAGATGCCAATGTGGTTATCTCAACTGAGAATGCCGATGACTTCGAAAAGAACATGATTTCTATTCGTTGTGAAGAACGTGCGGCTCTCGCTGTGTATCGCCCGGAAGCCTTCGTTTACGGTGATCTTGTCGGTTCTGGTAGCTGATTTTATTCCCTGACAGCGGCCTTCGGGCCGCTTTTCCATTTATAGAAGGTTGGGCGAAAGATGGCCGATCCCGACGTAGTACTTGATCTCGATGTCGTTAAAAATCATTGCCGTGTCGAACCTGATTTCACCCTCGATGATTCGCTATTCCAAATTTATACCGGGTCGGCGAAGCGGTATGTTGAAACGTGGACGCGCCGAACGCTCTATTTACTGAAAACGGATCCGGGCTTCGACACAGACGAAAACCGACTGTTGCTTGATGACGATATCCGAGCAGCAATGCTTTTGCTGATTGGTAATTGGTATGCAAACAGGGAGTCAGTGGTAGCTGGGCAGTCGGTTGTGACACTTCCTTTTGCGGTGGAGTCACTTCTTCAACCCTATCGAATTTACGGAGTTTAAATGGCCTGTGCTGGTTGTGAACGCCGGAAGGCATGGCTCAAAAAGTGGGTGAAAATTGCATATGAACGAGCAACAGGGAAACCACCAGCAGCTGATTCAAGAACTGCGCGCGCTGACCTCAGCGATAAACCGGCAGGCGGAGACGAATCAGTCCCTGTGCGATCTGCTGGTGAAAATAATCAGCGATGAAAGTGATGGTCTCGAAATAACTAACCTAAGCAGTGAAACATTTACTTATCTCAGCGGTAAACCTCGGGGGTGATCATGCAAGCCGGAAAATTGCGCCACCGGGTGATGATTCAAACGCCGGTCAATATTCAGGATCCAGCGACAGGTGCAGTTACGCCATCTTGGCAGGATACAACGTCTGTATGGGCAGAGGTTTATTTCCTATCCGCACGTGAATTTATTGCTGCGCAGGCCGGTCAATCGGAAGTAACGGCGCGCATCACAATTAGATACCGAACTGATATTTCCGCGAAATGCCGCATCATATTTCGCGGTAAAATTTTTAATATCGAAGGTATTCTTCCAGATCCCATTAGTGGGCTGGAATATATCACTCTTCCATGCTCACAAGGGGTCAATGATGGCTGATGGTGTCGACTTCACGCTCGTAGGCATTGATTCTCTTTTGGCAAAGATTGAAGCCGTCGGCAGTGATATGAAAAAGAAGGGCGGGCGATTTGCTCTCCGTAAAGCGGCAAACATTATTGCTGAAAAGGCAAAGATCAACGCCCGTCGAGTCGATGACATTGCAACTGGGCGAAACATTGCGGACAACATCGCTGTGCGGTGGAACGGCCGCGTATTTAAGCGGACCGGAGATCTTGCATTTCGCATTGGCGTTCTTCATGGCGCAAAACTCAAAGACCACCCAGATAAAGCAAAAAATGCTCCGACGCCACACTGGCGCTTACTTGAGTTCGGTACGGAGAATATGCGTGCCCAGCCGATCCTGCGTCCGGCGGTTGAAAATAACGTGGCTGAAGTCATTAATACTTTTGCTCGGGAATATGAGGTGGCTTTAGACCGCGCTATTGCACGCGCAATGCGCGGAGGTGGCCAATCGTGATAGCCCCAATATTTCCGGTGTGCGCGGCCAACGCCGCAGTGACAGCGCTGATCGGGACATCACCCGTCAGGCTTTATCCATTCGGGGAGCATGATGACAGCGTTGTTTATCCTTACGTTGTCTGGCAGAACATCGATGGTTCACCGCCGATGTATCTGGATACTGTTCCCGATTTTGATGAATACAAGTTGCAGGTGGATATTTACGGAAACACGGCCAGCGAAGCAGCTGCTGTTGCGCTGGCGCTGCGCAATGCTATCCAGACGCATGCATACATTACCCGGTGGGGATCTCAGGGCCGTGACCCAGAGACAAAGAGCTATCGCTACTCGTTCGATGTGGACTGGATAGTCAAACCTTAAAAACACCGAATCTATAACCCGCCGGCTTATGCCGGTTTTTTTATGCCCGGAGAAAGCCCATGTCTGTAGTGACACAAGGTACACAGTTTTTTGTACTCGCCAACGGTGTCGTAAGCGAAGTTGAATGTATTACTGCGTTTACGCCCGGCGGCAACCCGGCGGATCAAATTGAAGACACCTGCTTGAGTGAGCGTAATACCCGAACCTATAAAAAAGGTTTGCGTACTCCGGCTCAGGCGACGGTGACGCTCAATGCAGATCCGGCAAACACCAGCCACTTGATGCTGCATAACCTGTCCGAATCTGACGATCAGACTGACCTCACTTTCGCGGTTGGCTGGTCAGATGGCACCTATCTTCCAACCGTGGCAACGCCTTCAGATCCTGATGCAGTAGACGGTTTCCTTCTTCCAGAAGACCGTACCTGGTTTGTTTTTCAGGGGTATGTTGCCGATTTCCCATTCGATTTTCAGGCTAACACCGTTGTAACCACCTCGGCCACGATCCAGCGCTCAGGCGCGTCAGTCTGGGTACCGAAGGTTTCTGGTTCATAAGCCAAAAATACCGCGGCGCGCGGCAGGCTGCCGCCGCTCATTTCTTTACTCAATGCTGAGATGCAGAACATGAAATTGACCCTTGAGTCTTTAAAAGGAGCTGGCGCGTTTACCGGCCGCCCAATCGAGAAGGAAATCACCTGGAAGCAGGGCGAGCAAGAACTGACTGCGACCGTATACGTCCGCCCGCTGGGATATTACACCGCAACGTCTGACCTTCTTGCTTCGGTCGGGAAACAGGAGGGGGTGGCGGGTCGCATTGCAGCCTCGATCTGCGATGAAGATGGCAAGCCCGTATTCACACCTGCAGATATTACCGGTGAGGCGGATCCCGAGCGCGGCCCGCTGGACGGGGCTCTGACTATTGCGCTTCTGGTTGCCATCTCAGAGGTGAACAACCTGGGAAAGACGACGAGCTCAGCGCCGAAAACGAGCTCTGGTGCGAATTAGTCATTAATGGGATCGGTGGTTGCACCATTGCCGAGGCACAGGAAAGGCTGAGCCTCAATGAGTTTCAGGTCTGGGTGAAGTACCGGAATAAGTTCGGGAACCTCAACCCGATGATGCGGACTGAGTGGGCCGCAGCTCTGGTGGCCAGCACGCTGGCGAACATCAATCGCAAGAAAGACAGCCCGGCGTTTTCCGTCACAGACTTTGCGCCCCACATCAACGAGGCGCCGGTCAGCCTGGATGATGCAATGAAAAACTGGAGCTAAAATGGCAAGTAAATCCCTCGGCACGCTAACGATAGACCTGATCGCAAAAGTCGGCGGGTTCGTTGGCGGGCTTAATGATGCAGAACGTGCTTCTGAAGAGTGGCGTAAAAAGGTTGAGGCATCAGTCAAAGCTGCCGGGGTCGCCGTAGCAGCACTTGGGACGATTGCAGCCAGCGCGGCATTGGCCATCGGCGCCGCCGGTATCTCATTTCTAAAAACAACCGCAGAACAGGTCACTGAAGTCGACCGGGTTGCTAAAGCTTTAAAGATTTCCACTCAGGAGTTGTTGGCCTGGCAGTATGCCGCTGAGAACGCCGGTCTCGCTGGCGAGAATATGAATGATATTTTCAAAGATATCAGCGACAAAATCGGCGACGCAATAATCAACAAGTCAGGTGACGCTGTTGATGCGCTGGATGCTCTCGGACTCTCAGCGGAAAAACTTGCCAAAGCATCACCAGATCAACAGCTGCTGGCGATCGGTGAGGCGGTTGGGAAAATTGGTACCAATGCCGGAAAGATTACGATCCTTGAAAGCCTGGGTAATGACCTCTCAAAACTCCTTCCATTGTTTGATAACAACAATGAAAAACTGAAAGAATTCATCCAGCAGGCAAAGGATTACGGCATCGCGCCCGACCAGGCATCGATTGACGATCTGGTAAAAGTGAATGACGTATTTGAAGATATGGAAGACCAGGTCAGAGGCCTGAAGCTGGAGATAGCTGGAGGGCTTGCTAAGGTCGATATCTCTGGCCTTCAAGAATCATTTGGGAAACTGCAGGATGTCCTGACTGACCCCAAAATTCTACAGGGCCTGACATCTCTGGTAAGTGGTGTAGTTGAACTGGCGAGCGGTCTGGCAAAAGTGGCCGCCTCGGCCGGTGACCTGATCGACAACTTCAAAGGCAGTAAAGATATCGGTAACTCTCAAAATGAGTCCGTTATTCAGAACCGCTTGAAGTGGCTGCAGGAAGCGCGCAAAACATCTGACAGTATCGAGACGATCGTCGAACGAACTATTGGGACAATGCCGGAATCAGCGGATATCGATAAAGAGATATCTGAGCTCACCAAAAGGTTAGATTCAATCAGAAAGGCGGGCGCGGCACTGCCAACCAACACTGCAGTAGTTGCCCCAATCAGTTCTCAGTTTGTACTTCCAAAAGGTGGCACAAACGGCAAGGCTACGCCGGATGCTGGCGCAAAAAAACTGGAAAGCGCCTTCAAGTCCACAGAATTGAGCTACCTCCGTCAGATCGCCCTGATCGATACTACTGGTAAAAAAACAGTGGAAGTAACGGAAGCCCAAAAACTTCAGTTTGATCTCGCCAGCGGAAAACTGGTCGGCATTAATGCGGAACAGCAAAAACGACTTGAGAGCCTGGCCGCAGAAGTGGACCAACTTGGAAAGCTTAAAAAAGCAAATGAGGAAAACGCCAAGGCAGCCGCCTTTGCCGCCGGACTCACAGCCGAAAACCGTAATGCCAAAGCCGCCAATGATATCGACATTCAGGGCGCTGGTATGGGGGAAAAGGAGCGCGACCGGCTGAAAGAGCTTTTGAGCCTTCAGCGGGACTTTCTCGAAAAGCAGGCTGACCTGCAGAAGCAGTATCAGGGCGGTGATATTTCCAAAGACCTTTATGATCAGGAAACATCCGCTCTGGAAAGCGCACTGCAGGATAGGCTGGAACTTCAAGAAAAGCATTATGAAGATCTGGATGCGCTACGCGGTGATTGGGTGGCCGGTATCAGTGACGCCTGGCAAAACTTTGCAGACGAAGCAACAAACTACAGTCAGATCGCTGCTGATAATGTCTCCTCCCTGCTGGGAAGCACGACGAGCTCACTTTCTGATGGTCTTTACGACATTATCACCAGTACAGAGTCAGTCGGAGATGCGTTATCTAATATGGCTGTCAGTTTTGGACAGTCAGTGATTAAAGCACTCACCGATATGGCGGCTCAGTGGCTGGTTTATCAGGCCGTTCAATTGGCAGTTGGGAAGGCCACTCAGGCTTCCGCCATCCAAGCTATGATCGCGAATGCCCAAGCTACAGCTTTTCAGGCGCAGTTGGCGGCATATGCTTCAACCGCGGCTATCCCTATCGCCGGGCCAGGGCTGGCTCCCGCCGCGTCAGCCGCCGCCGGTGTTTATTCTCAAAGCTTGGTGGCCGGAGTATCTGCATCGGCACTATCAGGCATGGCTCACGATGGTATTGATGCTGTTCCGGAAACCGGCACATGGTTGCTCCAGAAAGGGGAGCGCGTCACGACAGCTTCAACATCTGCAAAGCTTGATCAAACTCTTGAAAGAGTTGGCCGTCAAACGGCAGGTGGTAACGCCTACAACCCTTCGTTTGAGTTGACAGTGAATGGAGATCCTGATGCCAAAACGATTGCCATGGTTGAGCAGGCGGTTAAGCGCGGTGCGAAGCAGGGATACGATATGGTTACGGCAGACATAGCCGCAGGCACCGGCCGCGTCAGTAAAGGGTTAGGCGCAGGCTGGCAAACAAAACGGAGAGCGAGTTAATGGGTATCAGTAGCAATATTAATTATCCAGATGACTATTTGCCGATGCCACTTCAGGACGGATATGCGTTAAAACCGATCAGCCCAATTTTGCGCACGCAGCTTACATCTGGACGCGCTCGTCAGCGTCGACTTTATACCTCAACACCAACGCAAGCGCCCGTCACGTGGCTATTCCTCGAATCAGAAGCTCAGCTTTTTGAGGCTTGGTTTCGTGACTCAATCTCAGACGGATCAGCCTGGTTCAATATGAAACTCAGAACGCCCTTGGGTGTGGAGAGTTATGTTTGTCGTTTCATTGATATTTATGAAGGTCCGATCCTCACGGGCGGGAAATACTGGGAGTTCTCTGCAACGCTCGAACTTTGGGAACGCCCGATTCTTCCGCCCGGTTGGGGGGAATTTCCAGACTACATCATAAACAGCAACATCATTGATCTTGCTCTTAACCGGGAGTGGCCAGAAGCATGACTGTACTTGACCGGCTCTATGCCTCTGGCGGTTCTGAGGTGATAATTGAGACACTGCAGATCACAGTGGGGTCTGACGTTTATTGGCTCACTAAAGGGTGGGAGGATATCACCGCCACCCTTGAGGATGGCAGGGTCGTAACATTTATTGCGTGCGGCATAGATATCGCCTTACCAGCCAGGAATGCTGACGGAACGCAGGATTTAAAATTCGCTATTGGCAACGTTGACGGGATTGTTTCAACAGCAATCCGCGCTGCCCTCGATGATTTGAGTGATAGCTATCTAACTTATCGTTGCTACATTTCAACAGACCTTTCTGCACCAACGTCTAATCCATATGTTCTTGCAGTGAAATCCGGCTACTGGACTGCGACAGAGGTGCAGATCACCGCAGGCTATATGAATGTGCTTGATACTGCGTGGCCGCGTTACCGTTACACCCTGCCTAACTTCCCCGGATTGCGTTATATATCGTAAGGAAAAAACAATGTTGGATACCGACAAATACCGTTCAGTTACCTGGCTGAAGGGCGGGCGTTCATTTCCAAAAATTGACTGCTTTGGCATTGTGAACGAAATTCGCCGTGACCTCGGATTAGCTGAGTGGCCAGAATTCTCTGGCGTCACAAAAGATGATGGTGGCCTTGATAATGCCGCGCGAACCCTGATGCAAAGCCTGCGTCGCTGCGATCCCTGCGAGGGGGCGGGCGTGGCGTGTTATTCAGGAAGCACGGTGACACACGTTGGCATTGTGGTTAGCCTGAACGGCCAACTTCATGTTGCAGAATGCAACCCACAGACAAACGTCACGTTTTTACCGCTGGCACGTTTTCGACGCCGTTTTGTGAAAGTGGAGTTCTGGCAATGACTATCAGAATTTTTCCTTCAAGGTTGCCAGGTGACCCACTGGAAACGCATGAACACAAGCCTTTGTCATTGCATCAATGGCTCAGTGAGAATGTTAAAAATTACCAGAAAGATATGACTCATCCGATCGCCGTTGAAATAAATGGCAGGTCTATTCCGGCATCAGAATGGTCACTATGCCATCTATCTTCTGACACTGACGTGCGTATTTATCCGGTTCCTTACGCCACAGGTTTGATCATTGCTTCAGTTGTTATAGCCGTAGCATCAGCGGCTTATTCCATTTACATGATGAATAATATTGATAAGCCAGGCAGTGCTTCCGGCGCGACTGGGGATCAGTTAGACCTGTCACCAGCAAAAGCAAACATGATTAATTTGGGCGACCCCATTAGGGAGATTTTTGGACGTTATCGTGTTTATCCAGATTATGTTGTTCAGCCTATTTCGCGGTTCGATGCTGATAATCCGGAAATATATCGAACGGAAATGATGCTCTGCATTGGCGTCGGAAACTTTGCCATACATCCCTCAAGCATTCGGATCGGGTCAACACCAGTTGCGAGTTTTGGTGCTGATGCCAGTTATTCAATTTATGGTCCGGGCTCCTCGGTTGCTGGTGATTCACGATCTCAGAACTGGTGGTTATCGACAGAAGTTGGCGGCACCTCGAGTGGCAGTGGACTGGATACGAACTCCACGGCACCCGGTAGTATTTATGTAAACTCCGATGCTGTGCTTTTTAACGGGAACACGATAACGCTGATCGGTGTAAGCAACGAGAATGGTGAAGATGATTCTGACGACCTAAGTGTCCCGAGTTCTTGGGCAGTCGGAACAGTAATTACTGTTATTGCCCCTGACAGTTATGTGATCAGCAAGTCAGGCGACTACAGCGTGATTTATGGAGACTTCTCCGAGTTGGGCCCGACCGTTGGTGATCCAGTTACGCTCTCATACAATGATGTCAGCTACGACCTGTTTATTGCCTCTTACATCGAAGAGGTTGAGCCAATACCAGGTGTTGGTGGAAGTGCGGCAAGCATTACCGCCAGCGCAGCCCCTGCAACTTACGATTTCACAACCAGCAGTTACGCATTCAATATCATTTGGCAGGGCGTGACCTACGTCGTCAATTTGGTAACGAATTACATCAACATGAGCGGACTGGTTAATGCGATCAGCGACAGTCTAACGGGGTCTGGACTTGAGGCCCTAGATAGCTCTGGTCGTGTTTCAATCCAGGAAATTTCCAGCCCATACACGGGTGGTACAATTTCTAATTCAACCCTTCCCGTTGCAGTGTTCGGCAGTGCGCCGGTGAATATGCCTGGCACAGCTTCCAGTGGTGGCGCCGCAGGTGTCCCAGCTCATGTGACTCTGGCCTATACCTCCGCATCCGGCAGCCCTTTCAGTGGAATACCCGTAGGAACAGAGCGCCTTTCATTGATGTACGGGAATGGTGACTTTGTTATAAACGCCATTGACGACACGACTATCACCGTTGACCGCCTAATATTTGCAGCTGACGGAGCTACCACGGTAGTTGACCCAGCATGGGCCGGATTCAGCAACAGAACGATCCTTGACTCATCTGTTTTCGGGGAAGACGCAGCCGAAAATTGGTTAGGCCCATTTCTTGCGTGTCCGGCTGGTGAAACTACTACGATTATTGAGAATAATTTCATCTTTCCGAATGGCCACATTCAGTACAAAAATAATGGGGACTCGCAATCACATACTGTCCGCGTGCTTGTGCAGTATCGCAATGCTGTGGCCGGCGGGGCGTGGACTCAGGTGACCTATGATTTCAAGGGGAAGACGGCTAACGGACATGGGTATACGAAAAGGATAAGCGGTTTAGCGGCAGCACAATACGAAATTAGAGTCAGAAGAACCACCAAGATCGGCGGCTCGAAGACGGTAAATAGTCTCTACTGGCAGGCGCTGCGTTCAAGACTTTCCAAAACGGCTACCCAATATGCCAACGTTACAACCATGGCTTTGACAATTAGAACAGGAAATCGCCTTGCTTCGCAATCGGACCGCCGGGTGAACCTGATTGCTACGAGGCTCTATGAAGACTCAGAAAAAAGGACGATCAGTGGCGCGTTGAAACATGTGCTAAACAGCCTGGGAATGAGGGCAGATGTTCAGACCATCAATGATCTTGAAAGCAACTATTGGACTCCCCGTGGAGAGACATTTGATTTTTCAGCGAGCGAGGATAGCACCTCAGCATTAGATATTTTGAATAAGATCACCAATGCAGGAATGGGGTATTTTCTTCTGTCTGACGGCCTAGCCTCTGCAGGAAGGGAGGGAATTAAAGAGTGGACCGGCATCATCAGTCCTCAGGAAACCACTGAGGAGTTGCAGACGGCTTTCAAGGCGGCATCGCAAGATGATTACGACGGTGTCGATGTGACTTACATCAACGGCACTTCGTGGGCAGAAGAAACAGTTCAGTGCAGGACTGCGGATAATCCGACACCCTCAAAAGTTGAAAGTTATACGCTGGATGGAGTTCTCGAACAGGATAGGGCATACCGCATTGGGATGCGACGACTAATGGGCTACAAGCACCAAAGGCTAAATCACTCAACGTCAACTGAACTCGATGCTTTGTGTTACGAGTTTATGGACCGCATCATTTTTACAGACGACCTACCAGGTAATCAGACACTGAGCTGCTTAATAATCGGCATGAAGCATAGTGATGAAACCATAAGCTTGACTTTGAGCGAGCCACCGGACTGGACCTTCGCTAATCCCCGCGTACTTATCCGTCATCAAGATGGCAGCGCATCGGCGTTACTCATTCCAACGCGCGTTGACGATTACACCTTGACTGTGCCTTATAGTACGGGACTTCACCCCGAAGACTGGGATATGAATGACCCTTATATTGAGCCACCGCGATTAATATTTTGTTCTTCATCCCGTGTCGGATATGACGCGTTGCTCAATGAAATCGCCCCAAGCTCTGATGGAACATGTCAGGTTAGCGCGACGATCTATACCCCGAAGAAATACCAATATGACGACGCCATTTATCCCGGCGACGTTTCATAAATCAGCTCCCAATAACCCGCTTCGGCGGGTTTTTCTTTATGAGGCCAATAATGACGACGTATAACACTGGCAACCCGCTGGGGTCTTCTGCCGCAAAAGATTTGTATGATAACGCGCAAAACCTAGATTACGCTTTAAACAGCATTACTCAGGCTATTTGGCGAGACCGATTGGGAAGAAATCGTCGCAGTTATTGGGGAATGGAGCAGGAGTTTTCTTCACAACTTCATAGCCAAGAGCAGAGATTTAACATTTTTATTCAGAATTCAGGATACCAAGTAATTGGCGACTATGTAAACGGCCCTCTAACAATCGATGAATATAATCAATTAATTAGATATAACGGTGAGCTATGGAAAATCACTGCAGCAACAAACATTCCATATACAACAACGGGTAATGATTCATCATCATGGGTTGTGGACTCTACCCATTTTGTCAGTGTAGGGGATGCAGCATTACGACAAAATCTAGCATCATCTGGTGATGGCCTGGGTGACGCCTTGATAGCCGTCAAAAAATCTTTTACTGGAGCGGCAATCAGAACGCAGCATGATGTTAACGCTGAATGGATATCAATTACTGATTTTGATGGGGTAGTTGGCGACTCTAATGAATTTGGAACTACAGGAACCGACTGTACTGTAGGAATACAGAAAGCTCTTAACTCAGGAGCAAGTAATTTTTTTATTCCGGACAAATTCTTCAGAATATCCGATACCTTATATATTCCGAGCGGCGTCCGCATTTTCGGTTCAAATATGTGGAAATCATGTATTGTAGCCGACCCAACAATGGATGGTGTTAAAGATGTAATGCAAAACGTAGGTTGGGGTAGTGCTGTACTGACCTATGATAAGAATATTCAGCTTTCAAACTTTCGCATCAAGGCTAATGGTTATAGTCGTGTCAAATCAAATCCAGATGTAGAGTGGGGGAGATGCCTTAGAACCGGTGCGCTTGATGGATTAGATATTGACTCTATGGTATTCCAAGAAGGACCGCAGCATTGTTTAGACATAGCCTGTTGGAAAGATAATTACGTAGGTGTAGGTCATGCCGGAATTACTCAGGGAATGACAACAAATTTTGCCGTACGCAACTCCTTTATTATAGATTACTGTTATGATGACGGAATAACAACGCACGGAGCTTCAGGAGGTGTGATTGATAATTGCACTCAAGTAATTACGGATTATGGAAAGTCAATGCGCACCCACACAATAACTCAGAATGGTGTTGAAATTGATGATGGGTCATATAATATTACAGTAATTAATAGTCGCACATACGGAAATAATACTATTACTAAAGGTTTTGCGACGGCAAACCATCCAGATAACCCTATCCCGTACAATATAAGATTTATTAACTGTGATTCATTTGGAACAGTAGCGGGAGTTGCAATTCTTGGAGTGGCCGATAATGAACATCCATTAGGTTCAGAAAATTTCCGAGGAAGTAATTATGCAATAATTAATTGTTCCCTCAATTACCCTTCTGTAGATACAACTAACACTGAGTTTCCATCCCGCGCCTTTGACATACAATCAGGTTCTAATGTGAGGGTTGAAAATTTCCGAATCAACATGCGTGGTCCTAATGGCGAATCATCGAGATCACCATGCGCAGTTATTAATATGATAGGTAACAATATTATCATTGATGGCGTGCGAGTAGAGGGAGTTCCAAACGGTAACTTAGGAACTGCATTTGGAACTGGGCGCGCCTGGTTTCGAATTACCAATACCGCTAGCAGTAATTTCCGCATTAAGAATATTGATATCGATAATATTGGATGGGCAGACCGAGTAATTCGTGATGTAGATTTAACGACAGGTGGCTCACTTATTGAGGTTGACGGTATTAAGATTGGCTCTATTTCAACTGACGGCCGTACGAAAATAGGCATTATGAGTGCAGCTAATGCAACTATCTCTGACATCAATGTACCTGTTGGCATGCAGCGTTTGGCTATCGGAAGAACTTTATCCGCTCACCCAGAAATGACAGGCGATGTAAAGGTTAACTCACCAGCTATTTCATCCATTATAGGTGGCATGCGAATACGTTCTGAAACAGCTGCTGATGGATCACAGCCAGCCCCAGGGCTACTTTTCGATAGGCAGTTCGTTAGTCCTTCCAGTTCACTTGGTAAAGGGAGTGTTGCCTTCCGCATGACGCCTTCTCAGTTGGGGGGATTCAGCGTATCGGCATACAACGAGGCTACTAATTCATACGAGCCAATTCACGTAACATCTTATGATCCGAGCAATTTAATTCCAAAATATATGGCACCAGTTAAGAATGGTGATTGTAATTTGGGAAATTCATCGTCAGCTTGGTTGAACGGGTATTTTGTAAATTCACCACAAACCGTTTCAGACGCACGATTTAAATCAGAAGTAAGAGCGTTAAGTCAAAATGAGATAAGCGCAGGGTTGGATATCATTAAAAAAATAGGGTTTTGGACTTGGTTATCTGATCGTGGAGACAGAGAGCACTCAGGGACAACTGTTCAAACTGTAATCGATATTATGGAAAAAAATGGTTTAATTCCATTTAATTATTCATTCATAACATATGATAAGTGGGATGATGAATTTGAAATTTCTTTTGAATATGATTCTGATGGAAAAAAAATCCCTGATACTGAAGTTAGGGTGCAGACAAAGATTGCAGGAGATATATATGGGTTTAAAGTACAAGAATTATTAATGTTCTTGCTTTCTTGCATAGGAACTAAGTTACTCTAAATCAGTTTTCATTTGAGATAGATCTTGTTTAGCTTAAGCAGTTCTATATAATGATATGCTTTAAGCTAAAATAGGTGATTTGTCGTGAAATATACATTAATCAACTTTCAGGATGGAAGAGGTAATAAGATTGATTGCGGGAAAAACCCTGATCCAAAGGTTGAGGTGATTTTTAGAGGTAGTAATAATACTCTTATTGTTCATCCAGAAGCAAAAATATCTACTACCTCTATCCACTTTGATTGTGATGATGGCATTTGCATTATAGGAAGGAATAGTTTCATTGGCTTCATTAGAATTGGAAATGGTTGTAATGTCAAAATAAATGATGGTGTTACATGTACAGCAAAGTGCTATATTTCTACCGCTGAAGGTTCAAGCGTGGAAATTGGAGATGATTGCATGTTTGCAACAGGGAATGAGATAAGATCTGATGATGGGCATCCTATTTTCGATGTTAAAACAGGATTGAGAATTAATAACCCATCAAGTATAAAAATCGGTAATCATGTATGGATTTCAGCAAAGGCAACTATTTTAGGTGGAACTATAATTGGTGATGGAAGCATTGTTGGGCTAGGCAGTATTACCAAAGATGTATTTCCTAATAATTGTATAATAGTTGGAGTTCCTGCAAAGGTGACAAAAAAAGATGTTGCCTGGGAAAGGCCACACCTAACATTGTCAAAACCTTTTATTAAGAAAGATTCAAGCTCTATAAAAAAGAGTAACTACTGGAATTTAACTAAATAACTAAAAGCCACGGAGACAATGCCGTGGCTTTTATTTTATTTCCTTAATTCTTTTATCTTTGATTCAAGTATTTTTGTTGTTGTCATTTGCAATCCGATTAATTGCAATGATGAAAGCTTTCTTTCTGAGCAAAATTTCTCGAAGCCTTCAATATTCTCTGCAAATTCTAGCCATATGTTTCTATATGCAAAAATACACCCACCGCCATTAGATGCAAACCACTTTATATTTCCAGTCTTAAGAGGGTTCCAAGGTTTGCATCTTGTAATATAGTGAATGTTTTTAGTGTCAAAGTTTAGGCTTTCGTCTGTATCTCTAGTAGAAAGAACCCTGTGGTTGTAATCCTCAGTCAACTTTATAAAAGATCCATTGAGACTTGATAAAAGCAGACAGAAAGCAATCTGCTCAAGAAGTTTCGCATCTGGGCAATTTTCAAAAAGAAAATTATAAAATGACTTATATTTCTCTAATAAATTGAGTTTGGAGTAAATTTCATTATTGAACAATAAAAAACCAACGTTCATATAATCAAGGTGTTTGTTTCTAATAGTGCTATTATCTATTAGTTTTTTAATAATAACATTTGGCACACCCTGACTTTCAAGATTTACTATACCTGACCAACCAGAAATGGCTGACTCTTTTGGTAAGATATCATCGATTTCATATTTGTTTATACAAAGAACATCATAATCAGATTTGCAAGAGTACTTATATCCTTTGTCCCTTAAGTAAAGTGGCAATGCATAGTTATAGAACACCTCAACAGGCCAGATGTTTTCTTTCATCTGTTGAAACTGCTCTTTAATTCCATAATTGGATAGTGACTTTGAGTCGATAAAATTTATATTATGCTTTTTGAGAGTCTTAGTCATGTAAGCACTCAATTTATCTGCATCAAAGCAAATAAAAAAATCGAAAACATTTGGGTTGTTTTTCTTTATACTCTCTATTGTAACAAGCGCTGGAAAGTATATGTTTTCATCACCAGCTATAAACAAAGCTATATTTTTCATACAAAAACCTTTTTTTATAAGTGTAAATATTGTAACAAATATCTGATGCAGGGCAAGCTTTACTAATCCCGCATAGTTATATTGGCTCATTCAAACCTGTCTAAGCATGAATAAAAAATAATTTAAAATATTGACACCTTAACAATCATAGGTTTAGAAATTTGCTTTGGTAAGTACTTTTCAGAGAGTGATTCACAAGGATATACTGTGTTTATGTACAGTGTTTTGTGAGGTGTTTATGCCCAAATATTCCGATATCAAAGGCGCGTTTATTCGAAGCGTCACGCAGGATCCCAAGAAAGGACAGATTGTCACAACAGAGCGATTCGTTGCCGAGTTGGCGAAGGTAAACCACTTCTGGTCATTGCGTGAAGCCAATGAATGGATAACGCACTATCAGGGATTCTTCCGGGACTACTCGGATCAAGAGGGCGAGAGTAGGCGCTATTTTTTGAAAAACATGGGCTACGTAATGTAAGGAGGGACTATGGGATTTCCATCACCTGCAGGCGATTACGTTGAATCGCGTATCGACCTGAACAAAGTCTGTAACTGCACCGGCCCGGCATCTCGCCTGTACATCGCCGAGCGGTACCACGGGAAGCACATCAACTCCGGCACGATGCTGCTGATAGACCCGGCAATCAAACCGGTCGACGGTAATCTGCTGCTGGCGCAAATCAACGGAGAAATGGATGTGTGGAGGCTGGTGACAATCCTACGCCGCGGGCTGGAGTCTTTGGCCGACAAGAACGTCTTCATTGAGTTCGGCGAAGCATTCACAGATGACGAGCTGGTGATCGAGGGGGTTGTGACGCATATCATTTACGATGCTAGGAATGATGTGTTCGACGATACGCCGTGCATTTAAGACGAAAAAAAACCTCTGCTGGTGGCAGAGGTTCTCTTAACAGAAGGAGCCGCGTATCTTTTACGTATCCTTTTCTGTCTAGATGGTGTCAGCGCTGGGTCTTAACTCCGCTCATAAGTTACTGGTTTTTATGAGCTTGTCCTGCCACTGTCCTATCTAAATTGGTGGAGCTGGGGGGATTTGAACCCCCGTCCAGAATTACTACACCGTCGGCACTACATGCTTAGTCCAATCTTTACATTCGCCGGTTAGCTGCGGATGGACACGCCACTAACAAACTATCCTGATTGGGTTTAACGCTTTCACCCCAGGCAAGGTGTCCACGCGATCTCTTTTGGGTTTGACCTCTCTTGATCCCCGTCCTAAGAGCGGAGGCTAGGGAGAGAGGGCTCTAAGCAGGGTATTAAGCTGCTAGGGCGTAGTTTTCGTCGTTTGCGACTATTTTTTTGCGGCTTTTTACGAGGCCAACCGCCCCTCGGCATGCTCCTTGGGCTTCGCAAATCCTGTCGAATCCAGAATCAGCCCCAAGTACTATTTCGTAGTATACCAGCAAAACACCAAGCTACGCCAGAGGCTTAGCGATTTGCGTGCTTCATGATACGTGCCTTGTCTACTTTCCATTCACGATCTTTAATGTCATCGCGCTTGTCGTGCTCTTTCTTACCTTTAGCCAGACCGATCTTCACTTTCGACCAGGCATTTTTCCAGTACATGGAAAGCGCGACGACGGTGTAACCATCGCGACTGACTTTACCGAACAGCGTTTCTAACTCACGCTTGTTGAGCAGTAATTTTCTTGTACGGGTCGGGTCACACACAATATGAGTGGACGCCACGTTAAGAGGTTGAATGGTTGCGCCAAACAAAAAGGCTTCACCGTCGCGGAATGTGACGTAGCTGTCAGTGATGTTTGCTTTACCAGCGCGCATCGATTTGACTTCCCATCCCTGCAAAGCAAGCCCCGCCTCAAATTCATCTTCGATGATATATTCATGGCGAGCGCGTTTGTTCATCGCGATAGTCGCGGAACCGGGTTTATGTGCTTTTTTCTTTGTCATAGTGATACTTATTATACTGTAAGCGATGCCGATTGAAATCCCCACGCAGTGAGAGTCGGGAGTTTTTCCTGTTTGTGGCAGCCTGTGCTTCGTTGTTTTTATTACCGCGCGGATAAATGGTATTATCTGTACGTTTTATGACACCTGGAAAATGATATGCCACAGATAAGTCGTTCTGCGCTTGTGCCGTTCAGCGTGGAGCAGATGTACACCTTAGTGAATGATGTCGACGCCTACCCGCAATTTCTGCCTGGTTGTACCGGCAGCCGTATCCTGGAAAACAGCGATACGTCGATGACCGCAGCGGTTGATGTTTCCAAAGCGGGCATCAGTAAAACTTTTACCACCAAAAATACGTTAATCAGCAACAAACGCATTGATATGCAACTGGTGGATGGTCCGTTCCGTAAGCTGACCGGAGGATGGGATTTCATCGAACTTAGCCCGGATGCCTGTAAAGTTCAGCTCAGTCTTGATTTTGAATTTACAAATAAATTGATTGAATTAGCATTCGGTAAAATCTTCAAAGAACTGGCTGGCAGCATGGTTCAGGCATTCACTCTACGCGCGAAAGAGGTCTACAGTGTCTGAGATCCGCGTTGAAGTGGTCTACGCGTTGCCGGAACGTCAGTATCTGCGAACGGTAAAACTGGCGGAGGGGAGCAGTGTCGAACAGGCAGTGAAGGCTTCCGGTTTACTTGAGTTGCGTCAGGATATCGATTTAAAACAGAATAAATTAGGTATCTATAGCCGGCCGGTGAAGCTTGCCGACGTGGTCAGCGACGGTGATCGCATTGAAATCTACCGGCCCCTGATTGCAGATCCGAAAGAGTTACGGCGTATACGCGCCGAACGTTCTAAAAAATAAGGCGCCTCAGGCGCCTTATTTTTTTACCCTGAAAGATGATTTTTGGCGGTAACCAGAGACCATCACACCGGGCGATTTACTTTTGATCGCTCAACTTAGGTTTGTTGTCGATGTTGGTCAGCGTATCAGACTCGTTGAAGGTCAGCGTTAAAGTCTGCTGAGTGATACCTTCATGGCCTGGTTCCTGACGGAACACGTAATACCAAACATTACTGCCAAACGGGTCGTGTAGCATCGGCGTGCCGAGAACATAAGCAACTTGTTGTTTAGTCATACCGGTATGAATTTTTTGAACATCAGCAGGAGACAAGTAGTTCCCCTGATTGATGTCAGGCCGATAAACCACCTTTTCCAGAGTGGAACAGCCCGCAGTAAGCATTACAAGAGCTACAGCGGCGGCAGTTAGCGTTTTACAGCGCATAGTCATTACATTCCTTTAGGGCATAAGATGCCGATGATAATAGACCTTTCATCAGTTTGAAACCTTTGCGGGGCACCTGTATGACCGCTGAACTGTAAAAAAGTTGAGCTTTTTACGCTGCGAGTAACTCTTTTGCGTTGGCCAGCGTGTTTCGGGTCACTTCACTTCCGCCCAGCAGACGTGCCAGTTCCTGCAAACGCGCCTTTTTATCAAGGCGATTCATTTGGGTTTCAGTCACTTCACCATCAGTTTCTTTGCTGACAAAATAATGCTGATGACCACAACCTGCAACCTGAGGTAAATGAGTGACGCACATAACTTGCGTTGATTCGCCTAACTGACGCAACAAGCGGCCAACGATCGCAGCCGTCGGGCCACTGATACCGACATCCACTTCATCAAAGATCAGCGCCGGAGTTTCCATTTTCTGTGCCGTGATAACCTGGATAGCCAGCGCAATACGCGACAATTCGCCACCGGAAGCTACTTTTGCGAGAGCCTGAAGCGGCTGCCCCGGGTTGGTTGTGACCTGGAATTCGAGACGGTCTGCGCCTTCCATATTTAAATGTTCTGGTTCGAACTGAACCTGAATTTTAAATTTACCGTGTGGCATGGAAAGTGCCTGCATACTTTGGGTGATCAGATGCGTTAGCTCATCAGCAAAATACTGACGTTTTTCGTGCAGTTGTTCAGCAACCGCGACGGCTTGTTGGTAATGGCGTTGCACTGCTTCACTCAGCTCTGCCTGATTGGTTTCCTGATCATCCAGTTCCTGCTGTTCCTCAAGCAACTGACGATGCAGTTCAGGAAGATCTTCAGCGCTGACATGATGTTTACGGGCCAGATTCATCTGGCGCGACAAACGCTGCTCCAGCTCGAACAGACGGTTTGGATCCATGTCCAGGCGTTCGCTGTAATGGCGTAATTCATCGCTGGCCTCGCTGACCTGAATGGACGCGTCATCAAGCATGACGATAAGATCATTCATTTTGCTGTCGAGTTCTGCGAGTTCAGTTAGCTGATTGCGGGCGCTATAAAGCAGACTGACAATATTCTGTTCTTCACCATCAGCCAGCAAATAGAGCGCATTTTGGCTCAGTGAAAGCAGTTGCCCGCTGTTAGCCAGACGTTTGTATTCTTCATCAATTTGCTCGTACTCACCTGCCTGAGGAGCAAATTCATTCAGCTCTTTCAACTGGTATTGTAACAACTGGCGGCGTGATTCTCGCTCACTCATCTGCTGTTGATATTGTGCCAGCTGGCGGCAGCTCTGATGCCAGTTTTGGTAAGCTTTGCGCATTTCAGACAGCAGCAAGGGCTGATCCGAATAAGCATCGAGTAAAGCTTTCTGATGCTCAGGTTTGAGCAGAAGCTGATGGGCGTGTTGTCCGTGAATTTGGATCAAATGCTGGCCCAGTTCACGGAGCTGTGACAGGGGAACGGGCGTGCCGTTTATAAAGCCACGCGAACGGCCATCGTTGCTGATCGTCCGGCGCAACAGGCAATCCAGCCCTTCATCAAGCTGATTTTCAGCCAGCCAGTGTTTCGCCGAAGGGGTATCCGCTAAGGTGAATCGCGCGCAGATATCTGCACGGCTGGCACCGAGACGCACCATGCTGCCATCGGCACGATTGCCCAGACAAAGCCCAAGCGCATCAATCGCGATGGACTTACCGGCACCGGTTTCACCGGTGATGGCCGTCATACCTGCATGAAAATCGATTTCTAATTCACGGACAATGGCAAAGTTACTGATAGTTAATTGCGCCAGCATGATCACCTTCCTGTACATAACAACAGACCTGTAATTACATACAGTATAAACTGGTTTTATATACAGTAAAGGGGCTGGCGAATTATTTTTATCAGATCAGAAGAGTTTTTTTGACCATCCCAGTTTTGTGCTTAATGTATTGAAATAACTGTAGTCTTTCGGATGGATCAGATTCAGATGAAACTCACTGCGACGGATAACCACTTCTTCACCCGGCTGAATCGGCAGGGCGATCTGGCTGTCGCAGCTGATTTCAAGGTCATTGCTCATATGCGAAAACCGCAGACAAATCGTGCTGCTGCTGTTGATAACCAGCGGGCGCGCCGAAAGGGTATGTGGGAACATCGGCACCAGTGCGATAGCTTCTAACGTCGGCGTCAGGATCGGACCGCCGCCTGAGAGTGAATATGCGGTAGAACCGGTTGGTGTCGAGATAATCAGACCATCGGAGCGCTGGGAAAAAGCGAATTTGTCATCAATATAGACTTCAAATTCAATCATGTGCGCGACTTTTCCCGGATGAAGGACGACTTCATTGATGGCGGTACTGACGCGACATTGCTGGTCCTTGCAGCGCACCATGGCTTCCAGCAGGAAGCGTTGCTCGCTGATGTATTCACCCTGCAGAACGTCATCGAGTTGCTGCAAAGCGTTATCCGGATCCAGATCGGTAAGAAAGCCAAGATTACCCCGGTTGATGCCGATGACTTTTATGTCATAGCGGGCCAGAACGCGCGCCGCACCCAGCATATTGCCGTCACCGCCGACGACCACGGCTAAATCCGCCAGCTTGCCGATCTCAGCCAGACTGCCCGTTTGTGCGCCTTCCAGGGCTAAATCTTGTGCCACCTGACGTTCGACGATCACCTGATAACCTTTTGAGATTAACCAGTGGTAAAGCATTTCATGGGTGGCAAGTGCGGAAGGATGGCGAGGGTGTCCGACAATCCCAATGCACTCAAATTTTTTATTCATCGCTGTGGTTATCCTCAGCAGGGTGTGATGACTCCTGCATTATGACCGGTTTCATTAAAAACCAAACCTTGAAACCCCGGTTTTGATCCCCATAATAAGCCAACTAGCAAGATTAATGCTAAAACGCGGAGAGATTCATGAGTAGTAAAGAACATAAGACACCTGACGAGCAAGTCTCTGAAGAACTGAATCAGGAACAAGAGCTGCATACGGAAGCGGAAACTCAGGCGGCAGATGTCGTTGACCCGCGCGATGAACGTATTGCTGAACTGGAAGCGCAACTGAAAGAACTCCAGCAGCGTGAGCGTGACAGCTTGCTGCGTGCGAAAGCGGAAGTGGAAAATATCCGCCGTCGTACCGAGCAGGATATCGAGAAAGCGCATAAATTCGCTCTGGAGAAATTCTCTGGCGAATTGTTGCCGGTAATCGATAATCTGGAACGTGCGCTGGATCTGGCTGATAAATCGAATTCAGAACTGGCGGGTCTGATTGAAGGCGTCGAGCTGACCCTGAAATCCCTGCTGGATGCTGTTCGCAAGTTCGGTATGGAAGTGGTGGCTGATATCCACGTGCCATTCAACCCTGAACTGCACCAGGCGATGACTATGATGGAATCCGACGAGCTGGAACCTAATCACGTAATGATGGTGATGCAGAAGGGTTATACGCTGAACGGCCGTCTTTTGCGCCCGGCAATGGTTGCGGTTTCTAAAGCCAAAGCCTGATTCTGTTTTAAGCAGACTGACATAATGGAAGAGGCACCTTTGCGGGTGCCTCTTTTTTTGTTATTCCGGCAATCTGGGCACCCAGTCAATTGGTGCCAGACCTTGCTGCACCAGTAAGGCATTCGCCTGCGAGAAGTGCTTACACCCCAGGAAACCCCGGTGGGCAGAAAGCGGAGAAGGGTGCGGTGCTTTCAATACATGATGACGATTGCGATCGATAATATTGCCTTTTTTCTGCGCATGGGAACCCCAGAGTAAAAAGACGATCCCATCACGATTTTCATTCAACGCTGCGATGACCTTATCAGTGAACGTTTCCCAGCCCAGTTTGGCATGTGAATGCGCCTGACCACCTTCGACAGTCAGCACGGTATTGAGCAACAGGACGCCCTGATCTGCCCAGCTCTGCAAATAGCCGTGAGTGGGTCGTTCGAAGCCTGGAATATCGGTGGCCAGCTCTTTATACATATTCACTAATGAAGGTGGTGCCGGAATGCCCGGGCGAACAGAGAACGATAAACCATGAGCCTGATTGGGACCATGATAAGGGTCCTGCCCCAAAATCACGACTTTGACGTCTGCCAGTTCGGTAGAGCGGAATGCATTAAACACATCCTGTTGCGGCGGATAAATCGTTTTGCCCGCAGCGCGTTCAGCCGCGACAAACTTCAGCGTATCAACGAAGTAAGGTTGTTCTTTTTCCTGACCAATGACGTCATGCCAGGTGAGAGTGGTGGACATTGACGCTCTCCTTTTGATGATAATTTTAAACTGGCAGTAGCTTACCTGCTCATTCCGATGAGTTAAACCCGCACGCGCTTTTGCTGATGTTTATCTGCGACTTAACGTTCTATGCAAAAATTTGTTGATAATTTACAAAAATAATTTAATCCAGTGCCTTGGAAAAATTGATATAAAACATAAATATGCTGAGGGTAAGAAATACCCACAAGGAAAAGATTGATATTTATCAAAGAATGCGGGGTGTTCTGCTGTTATATCTGACAACAGGAAAACAGGTTGTCGTTCAAACCTTACACCAATCAATTAACAGTATCGTAGCCAACAATGGAGGCAACATATGATCACCGGGATCCAAATTACTAAAAGCAACAACGAAGCGCTGAAAAACTCTTTCTGGCTGCTGGATGATGAAAAAGCGGAAGCGCGCTGCGTATGTGCAAAAGCGGGTTTTGCGGAAGACCAGATCGTTGCTGTCAGCGAGCTTGGCCAGTTTGAATACCGTGAAGTACCAATGGAAATTCAACCGACTGTACGTGTGGAAGGGGGTCAGCACCTGAACGTTAACGTATTGCGCCGTGAAACTCTGGAAGATGCGGTTAAGCATCCTGAAAAATACCCGCAGCTGACCATTCGTGTGTCTGGTTATGCGGTGCGCTTTAACTCACTGACTGCTGAGCAGCAGCGTGACGTGATTACCCGTACTTTCACCGAAAGTCTGTAATCGCTTCCGAGCTTTTAAGATTCCAGCAGTTTCATGGATATAAAAAAACCGCCTTCAGGGCGGTTTTTCTTTGCACCAAATCAGGCTGATGTTTATTTAGCAGCGTCTTTTACAGCGTCAGGTTTAACACGGCGTTTGCCGACGTTTTTGCTGTCACGATGGCGAACTTTAACTTTCACCTTCGATTTTTCCTGATCCGCTTTCTGCTTCTCTTTGCGTTTCGCCAGCACTTTCTTCGACGGCTTACCGGTGACTTTCTCGCTCGGTGCTTTCGTTTTTGGACGGAACTCGTCCAGTACGCGTGCTTTCAACGGCTCGTTAAGGTAACGGCCGATCTTGCCGAGCAGCAGATGGTCATGCGCTTCCACGAAAGAAATCGCGGTCCCTTTACGACCAGCACGACCGGTACGGCCGATACGGTGCAGATAGATATCAGCGGTCAGCGGCAGGTCAAAGTTGAAGACATGGCTGATGTCGTTGATATCCAGGCCACGGGCAGCAATGTCGGTCGCAACGAGGACGTTAACGCGGTCTTCAACCATACGTTTGACGGCTTCGGTACGTTTCACCTGCACCATTTCGCCTTCAAGATAACAGGAGTTAATCCCTGCTTCGCGCAACCACGCAACCAGCTCATGCACACGCTCGCGTTTACGCACAAAGATCACGGATTTAGTGACATCTTCCTGTTTCAGCAAATGGATGAGCATCCGGGTTTTATGCGCCAGATCGTCGGCACGATAATACCATTGCAGGATTTTTTTGCGTTCGCGGCGTGACGGGTCAGCTTCGATTTCCACCGGCTCAGTCAGGATGCGTTCTGCGAATTCACGGATGGCTTCCCCTTCCAGCGTTGCGGAGAACAGCAACGTCTGTTTGCGCCAGCGTGCTTCGGCGGAAATCGTTTCGATGTCCTGAGCAAAACCCATGTCCAGCATGCGGTCGGCTTCGTCGAGGATCAGCGTTTCGATTGCGCGGCAGTCAAAGTTTTCTTCTTTAATGTATTGCAGCAAACGACCGGTGGTCGCAACAACGATGTCCTGGTTTTCGCTGAACACTTCGGCGTGGTTCATATAAGCCACACCGCCGGTGATGGTGGCGATATCCAGTTCGGTATGTTTGGCTAACTCACGCGCCTGCTCAGCAACCTGCATAGCAAGTTCACGGGTTGGCGTGAGGATCAGAATTCGTGGCGGACCAGATTTCTTACGCGGGAAATCCAGCAAATGCTGCAATGCAGGCAGCAGGAATGCCGCTGTTTTGCCGGTGCCGGTAGGAGCCGAACCCAACACATCGCGTCCGTCCATTGCTGGCGGAATGGCCTCTGCCTGAATGACAGTAGGACGGCTATAGCCTTTGTCGCCAAGGGCTTCAATCAGGCGTTCATCGAGTTCGAGTTCGGAAAAAGTGGTTACAGTCATGGTCTACCTCTACTTGGGGCGCCGATTATAGACGTGTTAGACGCGATCTTCACCTATTTAAGCGGTTTGCGTGGCTTTTACTCTGCTTCTCTTTGCCCTATGCTACGACAGTTTTCGTTTACAGGCCTGTTGGCTGGCGTAATTACGGTGAAATTAGTGACAAAAGTAGTCAGTTCCGCAAACCCTTTACGGCGTAATGGATTTACCTTTAAGCAGTTTTTCGTTGCACATGACCGATGCGCGATGAAAGTCGGTACCGATGGTGTCCTGCTCGGTGCCACGGCGCCGGTTAGCCATGCACGACGTGTTCTTGATATTGGCTGCGGCAGCGGCCTGATTGCCATGATGCTGGCGCAACGCAGTAATGCTCAAACTGTTATTGATGCCGTCGAACTGGAACCTTCCGCAGCGGCGCAGGCTGAGGAGAATTTCCTCAACTCAGTTTGGGCGCAAAGGCTGGCGGTGTATGCGCAGGACATTAATGCTTATGCCGGCGAACATCAGGCTGAATACGATCTGATTGTGAGTAATCCGCCTTACTTTGAATCGGCTGTTGCCTGTCGTGATGAAGCCCGAAATGCCGCCCGTTACACCGAAACTCTGACGCACGATGCATTGCTTGAATGCGCAAATAAGCTGCTTACGCCAGAGGGATTGTTTAGTGTTGTTTTGCCGTACGACATCGGGCTGGCGTTTGAAACTCTGGCTCACCGAAAAGGCTGGTTCAGCGCACGACGGATGGCCGTACGCGACCGACCGGGAAAACCGCTTAACCGGCTAGTGCTGACCTTATCAAGGCAATCAGCTGAAAGGGTTGACGAGGAACTGGCACTGCGGAAATCGGAAGGCGTTTACAGTGAAGCATTCTGTGCGCTGATTACTGATTTTTATCTGAATTATTAGTGGATGGCTGGGCTTTCAAAAAGTGCGTTCCTTCGCACTTTCCCGATACCATTGCTGCAAATATTACGGCTGCAAAATGGTCGGCTGCGGATTTTCCTGTAGATCAGGATAGTCCAGCGTGAAATGCAGTCCTCGACTCTCTTTGCGTTCCAGGGCACTGCGGACGATCAACTCGGCAACCAGCACCAGATTTCTCAATTCCAGCAAATTATTGGAAATACGGAAGTTGGCATAATACTCGTCAATTTCCTGTTGCAGCGTCATGATGCGGCGCAACGCACGCTCAAGACGTTTTGTCGTGCGTACAATCCCTACGTAATCCCACATAAACAGCCGCAATTCATGCCAGTTATGCTGAATGACCACCTGCTCATCGGAATTATCCACCCGGCTTTCATCCCATTGCGGAATATTTGTCGCCAGTTTGGCATGCGGCAGACGTTTAATTATATCTTCTGCTGCCGACCAGCCATAAACCACGCATTCCAGCAGTGAGTTAGAGGCCAGACGGTTAGCGCCATGCAGGCCGGTATAACTGACTTCGCCAATCGCATACAAACCATCGAGATCGGTGCGCCCGTGCTGATCAACCATTACGCCACCGCAGGTGTAATGCGCAGCCGGAACAATCGGGATCGCCTCTTTGGTCAGATCAATACCCAGTGATTGCAGCTTTTCATCAATCATCGGGAAATGATGCTTAATGAATTCCGGCGGGCGATGGCTGATATCGAGATACATGCAGTCGGCGCCAAGACGCTTCATTTCATGGTCGATGGCCCGTGCCACCACATCGCGCGGTGCCAGTTCTCCTCGTTCATCGAAATCCGGCATAAAACGGGTGCCATCCGGGCGTTTGAGCAGGGCACCTTCGCCGCGCAGTGCTTCCGTCAGCAGAAAGTTACGTGCCTGAGGGTGATAGAGGCACGTCGGGTGAAACTGGTTGAATTCAAGATTGGCAACACGGCAGCCTGCACGCCACGCCATGGCGACGCCATCGCCGGAAGAGATATCTGGATTGGTCGTGTACTGATAGACCTTGGCTGCGCCCCCCGTAGCCAGTACAACGGCCTTGGCACGGAGCGTTTCAACGTGCTCTTTATCGCGGTTCCAGACATACGCGCCAACGACGCGTTGTGTCCCCGGCAATCCAAGCTTGCTTGAGGTAATTAAATCAACGGCATTATAGCGTTCTTTCACGCAAATATTGGCGTGTGCCCTTGCTTTCCCAACCAGCGTAGTCTCTACTTCTTTACCTGTAGCATCAGCAGCATGCAGGATCCTACGGTGGCTGTGGCCGCCTTCACGTGTCAGATGATAACGTTCTTCTGAGCTTGTGTTGGTTTCGGTATCAAACAGTACGCCCTGGTCGATCAACCACTGGACACAATGACGTGCGTTGCTCGCGATAAATTCAACAGCTTCTTTATCGCATAAGCCCGCACCGGCAATTAATGTGTCATCAACATGTGAGGCAATGCTGTCTGCTTCGTCGAAAACGGCGGCAATCCCGCCCTGGGCGTAAAATGTTGAGCCTTCGTTGAGCGGGCCTTTACTGAGAACAGTGACATGACAGTGGTCTGCAAGTCGCAAAGCCAAAGAAAGGCCTGCAGCGCCACTTCCGATTATCAATACATCGCTAACAAATTCAGATGAAGGTTGCATAACGTATGATGTTTGCAGAAGAAGAGGGAAATTCATGTTAGCCTAAACTCCCGTGCAAAAGCCACGGGCTTGAGACTTCAATAGAAAAAACAACGGCGATGTGGAACTTAATGTTTCATGTGAACTCCAAGCAGTACTTGCTCAGGAATATAATGATGAAAGCTGGCAGTACGACTTTAAGCGCGGAGAAGATTTTGGGGAGATTTTACCTCGGATGAGCGAGCAGTTAGCCGATCAGGTTCTGGTTGAGCGGGTCCAGAAGGGTGATCAAAAATCGTTCAATTTACTGGTTATTCGTTACCAGCATAAGGTAGCGAGCCTTGTATCCCGCTATGTGCCACAAGGTGATGTGCCTGATGTGGTTCAGGAATCTTTTATCAAAGCATATCGTGCGCTGGAATCTTTCCGCGGCGACAGTGCTTTTTATACCTGGCTGTATCGTATTGCAGTCAACACAGCGAAAAACTATTTAGTTGCTCAGGGGCGACGCCCGCCATCCAGTGATGTCGACGCGAATGAAGCCGAAAATTTCGAAAGTGGCGGTGCACTGAAAGAAATTTCGAACCCTGAGAACTTGATGTTGTCTGAAGAGTTACGGAAGATTGTTTTCCGTACTATTGAAGCACTTCCTGAAGATCTTCGTATGGCGATTACCTTGAGGGAGTTGGATGGATTGAGCTACGAAGAAATAGCCGCCATCATGGATTGTCCGGTGGGTACGGTGAGATCCCGTATATTCCGTGCCCGGGAAGCAATTGATAACAAAGTTCAACCGCTCATCCAGCGTTAGAGATGACGGACACAGGAAGGATACTTAGGCATGCAGAAAGAAAAGCTTTCCGCTCTGATGGATGGTGAAGCCATTGATACCGAACTGTTAAGTTCGTTATCAACAGATACCAGGCTTCAGCAAGACTGGCAGAGTTATCATTTGATCCGCGATACCTTACGTGGTGATATTGGGAACGTTGTGCATCTGGATATCGCAGACCGTGTGGCCGCAGCGCTGGCTAATGAGCCGGTAAAACTGGTGCCGGGTTCAGCAACCGAATCACAACCTCAGCCTCATACCTGGCAAAAAATGCCATTCTGGCAAAAGGTGCGCCCTTGGGCGAGTCAGTTGACTCAGGTCGGCGTGGCTGCTTGTGTATCACTTGCTGTGATTGTTGGCGTTCAGCATTATAACCAGCCTGACGCATCGGGTGCTTCTCCGGAAACCCCAGCGTTCAATACGTTGCCTATGATGGGTAAAGCCTCCCCGGTGAGCTTCGGCGTGCCAAATGAAGGCAATACCACCAGCGGGCAACAGAATGTTCAGGAGCAACGTAAGCGCATTAATGCGATGTTGCAGGATTACGAATTGCAGCGTCGCTTGCATTCAGAGCAGCTTCAACTCGAACCAGTTACTCCTCAGCAAGCCGCTGTTCAGGTCCCAGGAACTCAGTCTTTAGGAACGCAAACGCAGTAATGAAGCAAATTTGGTTTGCCGTTTGTTTAGCTGCGGGCAGCCTGCTTACTCCAAGTATCGCCTCGGCAGATTCTTCTTCCGAGGCGTTACTGCAAGAGATGGGCAAAGCTTCCCAGACGCTGAATTATGAAATGGGTTTTATCAACATTACGAAGCAAGGGATTGATTCCTTTCGCTATCGTCATGCTGTCTCTCATCAAACTTACCTCGCTCAACTGGTTTTGATGGATGGCCCGCGCCGTGAAATTGTCCAGCGTGGAAAAGACGTCAGCTACTTTGAGACCGGTTTACAGCCCTTTACGTTGGATGGCGATCATATCGTTGATTCCCTGCCTTCCATCGTGTTCAGCGATTTTTCTCTTCTGACCAAATACTACGATTTTATCGCCGTAGGCCGCGCACGCACAGCGGATCGCCTGAGTCAGGTGATCAGAGTTGTATCCCGCGATGGTACCCGATTCAGTTATGTCATATGGATCGATGAGCAGACGAAATTGCCGATGCGTGTCGATTTACTGGATCGTGACGGTGAAACGCTTGAGCAGTTCCGTGTGATCAGTTTTGATGAGGGAGAACAAGTTGTTGGAACGCTTTCTGATCTCGAAAAAGCCAGTTTACCGCCTGTGCTGTCTTTACCTGCGTCTGAGCAGGTGAAGTTTGACTGGCAAATAAAATGGCTGCCGGCTGGCGTGACAGAGGTGGCAAGTAGCCGCCGAAACTTGCCCAATATGCCCGTATCGATAGAATCGCGGCTGTACACTGACGGATTGTTCAGTTTCTCTGTCAATGTCAGTGCAACAACTAATGGCCCTTCTGAGCAGTTGATCAGGCAAGGGCGCAGAACTGTGCAGACTGAAATACGCAATGGCAATGAAATTACGGTCGTCGGTGAGCTTCCTCCTTCGACTGCCAAACGTGTTGCCGATAGCATCGTTTTCTCAGAAAAGTAGCTTTTAATCAGAAAAACTGCCTTCGCAATAGAAATACAGGGTGATTACATGATGAAAGAATGGGCCACGGTGGTGTCGTGGAAAGACGGTATTGCGACGTTGCGTTGTGAAACACAGGCGGGTTGCAGTAGTTGCCATTCACGTTCAGGGTGTGGCGCTCGCGTATTGAATGAGTTAGGGCCGCAGACTGAACATAATCTTCAGGTCAGCGTTAACGAGCCTCTTGCACCTGGTCAGAAAGTTGAACTGGGGATACCGGAAGGAAGCCTGTTGCGCTCGGCGTTGCTGGTTTATATGACGCCGCTCTTTGGTGTGATTGCGGGTGGTGGTGCGTTGCAGGCCTTGCTGAAAGCAGATGTATACGCGGTTATTGGTGCGGTGTTGGGTGGTGGATTAGGTTTCCTGATTGCTAAAGCACTGGCTGCGAAAGTCGATGGAAAAGCAGGTTACCAGCCAGTCATCTTGCAGGTGGGTTTGCCTCCTGATGCTTTCCGTTATTCGGTTGAAAGCAAACTCCCTTCTTAACTTTCTGCATTCTACAGTGCTTAAAAATGCCACAGTGTTCGCTAACCCTGTGGCATTTTTTTAGTTTCTGACCGGTATACGGTTTTGGATCATATGCTCGATCAATGCGATGAAAAGATCTGCGCTAGAAAGCGATGTATACTCTACAGAGAAAAGGATGCGGCCGTGTTTATCGAGCAGACGTATTAACGGGCTGTTGCTGCCGCCACTGATAAACTGAATATCCTCAACAGGCACTATTTTCCCTTCGTCGGTGGTTAACACCAACGCGCTCAGATGTATCTTTTTTTCGTTCAGCGCCAGAAGGTTAGCGCCGATAAATCTTTTCCACCCGCAATGTGGATTCACCAGATATGTAAAAAGAATATCTCCCCCCTGAGCCAGCCTGTTTAGGGCCCATGGGCCGCGATACATCAGGTGTTCGTTTTTAATGACTTCAATTAATCTTTCAGAATTGGCAATGTTTGGCGTAATACGATGCCAGGTTTTGCTATTTCCCTCACGGAAGATCATCGTATTTAAAATACGACGGGTGTATTTTCCGGTTCTGAATCGATATATATCCATGATGCGGTCAAAAGGAATAAAACGATTTTTTTTATCCGTTTGGCTTATAACTAAAATTCCATTTTCATGAAGCTGATAGAATTGATTGGGTCGTATCAGACGTCGCAGCAGGATGAGCACCACCCCCAGGGCAATACTGAGCAGCGCGGACAAAATTACGGTATGCAGCCCCTCTGCGGTGTGGCCAAAGGCCAGCAAAAATGCAATTTGCACTGCGCCGCCGATCAACAACAACACAGACAGGACCAGAGTGATCCAAGAGTTGGCTTTGGCAAAGCCATGCTGACTGAGCAGCCGCCCTTCATTGATCATATTGATAACCTTGTGACCGGATTGAATTAAAAATAAAAAAGATATTTGTGGAAGAAGTTGAATGAGAACTTTATGAGTTAGAAATTATGTAATTTCTTTTATAACAATATATTAAGTTTCAATACGCGTTTCTGTATATGGGGATTTTCCTAAAACCAAAAGGCAGGAAGCCCATACATGGAATACCGGACTGAGACAAACCTAGGAAGCACACAGACGCTCCGGTAATGAAAACAAATGAAAATGTGGGGATTTCATCCTGAGAAAGCTCGCATAATCTGGAGTTAGGGTGTGCGGAGACTAGGTTTTCATGGTGCTGGCATGTAGAATGCTGCGACTTAGGCGAAAGACAGCCAACCTACAAACCGTCGCTGTATGTTCATGGCGAATGATTCAGAAATACCAAGGTAGAAAAACTTTTATAATGAAGCATATACGAAATTTCTCCATTATTGCCCACATTGACCACGGTAAGTCGACGCTGTCAGACCGTATTATTCAAATTTGCGGTGGCTTAGCCGACCGTGAAATGGAAGCGCAGGTCCTCGACTCAATGGATCTTGAGCGTGAACGCGGCATCACCATCAAAGCGCAAAGCGTGACGCTCGACTACAAAGCAAAAGATGGTCAGGTTTATCACCTGAACTTTATCGACACGCCGGGGCACGTTGACTTTTCCTATGAAGTATCCCGCTCTCTCGCTGCCTGCGAAGGCGCATTATTAGTGGTGGATGCTGGTCAGGGTGTTGAAGCCCAGACGCTGGCAAACTGCTATACCGCGATGGAAATGGATCTGGAGGTCGTGCCGGTGCTGAACAAAATCGACTTACCGGCCGCCGATCCCGATCGTGCAGCACAGGAAATCGAAGACATCGTGGGTATCGATGCCACGGATGCTGTTCGTTGTTCAGCGAAAACCGGTGTCGGTGTGCCAGAAGTGCTGGAGCGTCTGGTGCGTGATGTACCACCGCCGGAAGGTGATCCTGAGGCGCCACTTCAGGCGTTGATCATCGATTCATGGTTCGATAACTATCTCGGCGTTGTTTCTCTGGTGCGTATCAAAAATGGCACCATGAGAAAGGGCGACAAAATTAAAGTGATGAGTACCGGGCAGGTTTATAACGCCGATCGCCTGGGTATTTTCACGCCTAAGCGTGTCGATAAAGACATTCTGAACTGCGGTGAGGTCGGCTGGCTGGTATGCGCGATTAAAGATATCCTCGGCGCACCAGTGGGGGACACCCTGACTCTGGCTCGTCAGCCTGCTGACAAAGCGCTGCCGGGTTTCAAGAAAGTGAAACCTCAGGTTTACGCCGGCCTGTTCCCGGTCAGCTCCGATGATTATGAAAACTTCCGTGATGCGTTAGGCAAGCTTAGCCTTAACGATGCATCCCTGTTCTACGAACCAGAAAGTTCTACCGCGCTGGGCTTCGGTTTCCGTTGTGGCTTCCTGGGGCTGCTGCACATGGAAATCATTCAGGAACGTCTGGAACGTGAATACGATCTGGATCTGATCACCACAGCACCGACAGTAGTTTATGAAGTTCTGACAACTGGCAATGAAACTGTCTATGTAGACAGTCCGTCTAAACTGCCTGCACTGAATAACATTCTGGAACTGCGTGAGCCTATCGCTGAGTGTCACATGCTGATGCCACAGGAATATCTGGGTAGCGTGATTACTTTGTGTATTGAGAAACGTGGTGTCCAGACCAACATGGTTTACCACGGTAATCAGGTCGCACTGACTTATGAAATCCCGATGGCGGAAGTGGTACTCGATTTCTTCGACCGTCTGAAGTCAACGTCACGTGGTTATGCGTCGCTTGATTACAATTTCAAACGTTTTCAGACTTCTGACATGGTACGTGTTGATGTTCTAATCAACGGCGACCGTGTGGATGCACTGGCGCTGATCACTCACCGTGGCAATTCCCAGTTCCGTGGACGCCAGCTGGTTGAGAAGATGCAGGAACTGATCCCGCGTCAGCAGTTCGATATTGCTATCCAGGCGGCGATTGGTGCTCACATCATTGCCCGTTCAACCGTGAAGCAATTACGTAAAAACGTTCTCGCCAAATGTTATGGCGGCGACGTCAGCCGTAAGAAGAAACTCTTGCAGAAACAGAAAGATGGTAAGAAACGCATGAAACAAGTGGGTAATGTTGAGTTACCACAAGAAGCGTTCCTGGCCATTCTTCACGTGGGCAAAGACAGCAAGTAAATCCTTTATTGAGTCGTAGGGAGTATGCATGGCTAACATGTTTGCCCTGATTCTGGCGGTTGCAACGCTGGTGTCAGGGATTATCTGGTGCCTTGATCGTTTCAAGCTGGCACCCGCACGCCGGGCTAAAGTTGCTAAAATTAAGGCTGAAACGGGTGGTGCTGTTGACGATTCAACGCTGAACAAAGTGGCGAAGCAACCGGGCTGGGTGGAAACCTGTGCTTCGGTATTCCCTGTCTTGTTAGTTGTGTTTGTGGTGCGTTCATTTATTTATGAACCTTTCCAGATCCCGTCTGGCTCGATGATGCCGACGCTGCTTATTGGTGATTTCATCGTGGTTGAGAAATATGCCTACGGCCTGAAAGATCCCATTACTCAAACCAAGCTGATCTCAACCGGTGAACCGAAACGTGGTGATGTGGTGGTATTTAAATATCCGCAAAACCCGAGCGTGGACTATATTAAACGCCTGGTAGGCTTGCCCGGTGACCGGGTGACTTACGATCCGTTCAGCAAGCAGGTGACCGTTCAGCCTGCTTGCGAAACGGGCAAAAATTGCAGCACCGCGCTGGCTGTGACATATGATTCCGGTGTTGCCAGTGATTTCGTGCAGACTTTTGGTCAGTCTTCGGGCGGCGAAGCGAGTAGTGGTTTCTTTGAAACGCCGCCGTCCGCTAACGTGCCGCAAGACGGTATTCGTCTTGTACAGCGCAATGAAACGCTGGGCAATGTGACGCATCGTATTCTGACCGTGCCAGGTGCACGTGACCAACTGGGGGCTTATTATCAGCAACCGGGTCAGCCACTGGGGACATGGGTGGTGCCGGCTGGCCATTATTTCATGATGGGTGATAACCGTGATAATAGCGCTGACAGCCGTTATTGGGGTTTTGTGCCGGAACAGAATTTAGTGGGTAGAGCTTCTGCAATTTGGATGAGCTTTAAAAAACAGGAAGGCGAATGGCCTACCGGTGTTCGTTTAAGCCGTATTGGTGGAATTCATTAATTTAATGATGCCTATTAGCGCAGCATTATATTTCCACTCGTTGTAGAATATCCTTTCGGGCGATAAAAGTTGGCTCCCCTGATTTTAAATTTTAATTTAAGACGAACAGAGGGAGCCACTGCAAACGAAACAGCTTTGGATTGGCTTAGGGCGAAGCAGGCCTGTTCCGTATGCTGAAGTTTTTGACGCATTCTTAGTCTATTGGTAACTCATGAATCCCATCGTAATAAACAGGCTTCAGCGGAAGCTGGGCTACACTTTTCAACAGCAGGAGCTTTTATTGCAGGCACTGACTCACCGCAGCGCAAGCAGTAAACACAATGAGCGTTTAGAGTTCCTGGGTGACTCAATTCTTAGTTATGTCATTGCTAACGCGCTGTATCATCGTTTTCCTCGCGTAGACGAGGGCGATATGAGTCGCATGCGTGCCACGTTAGTACGTGGAAATACGCTGGCGGAAATGGCGCGTGAATTCGATCTCGGCGAATGCTTACGCTTAGGGCCGGGCGAATTGAAAAGTGGTGGTTTCCGCCGCGAGTCGATTCTTGCGGATACGGTGGAGGCACTCATTGGCGGCGTGTTTCTGGACAGTGATATCCAGACCGTCGAAAAGCTGATTCTCGATTGGTACCGTAGTCGTTTAGACGAAATCAGTCCCGGTGATAAGCAGAAAGACCCAAAAACCCGTTTACAGGAGTTTTTGCAAGGTCGCCATCTGCCGTTGCCTTCTTATCTGGTTGTGCAGGTTCGCGGTGAAGCGCACGATCAGGAGTTTACCATCCACTGCCAGGTCAGTGGCTTGAACCAGCCGGTTGTAGGAACCGGTTCAAGTCGCCGTAAAGCCGAGCAGGCGGCAGCGGAACAAGCGCTGATACAGCTGGAGCTTGAATGAGCGAAGAAAAGAATTACTGTGGTTTTGTTGCAATCGTAGGCCGTCCTAACGTCGGCAAATCTACCTTGCTGAATGAATTATTGGGGCAAAAAATCTCCATTACTTCCCGCAAACCGCAAACCACGCGTCACCGTATCATGGGTATCCATACCGAAGGACCCTATCAGGCCATTTACGTGGATACCCCGGGCTGCATATTGAAGAAAAACGGGCCATCAACCGTCTGATGAACCGTGCTGCAAGCAGCTCAATCGGTGATGTTGAACTGGTGATCTTCGTTGTTGAAGGCACTCACTGGACTCCGGATGACGAAATGGTGGTTAACAAACTGCGTGATTTGAAATCACCGGTTCTGCTGGCGATCAACAAGATTGATAACGTCACCGACAAATCTAAGTTGTTGCCACATTTGCAATTCCTTAGTGAGCAGATGAACTTCGTCGATATCGTGCCTATCTCTGCAGAGAAAGGAACGAATGTTGATACTATCGCGGCTCTGGTGCGTAAACGTCTGCCGGAAGCGGTTCATCACTTCCCGGAAGATTACATTACTGACCGTTCACAGCGCTTTATGGCTTCTGAAATCATCCGTGAAAAACTGATGCGTTTCCTGGGCGAAGAGCTGCCGTATTCTGTGACCGTTGAAATCGAACGCTTTGTCAGCAATGAACGGGGTGGGTACGACATCAATGGCCTGATTCTGGTAGAACGTGAAGGCCAGAAGAAAATGGTTATCGGCAATAAAGGCTCTAAAATCAAGACGATTGGCATTGAAGCCCGCCATGACATGGAAAACATGTTTGAAGCGAAAGTCCATCTTGAGTTGTGGGTTAAGGTCAAATCCGGCTGGGCAGACGACGAACGTGCGTTGCGCAGTCTGGGTTATGTAGACGACTTATAAGGTCCGCGCCTATGGAAGGCTGGCAACGCGCATTTGTTTTGCATGGGCGACCTTACAGTGAAACCAGCTTAATGCTGGATCTGTTCACTGAGGGACAAGGGCGGGTTCGCATACTGGCTAAAGGTGTGCGTGGTCGCCGGTCCAATTTAAAAGGCTGCCTGCAGCCTTTTACGCCTTTACTGGTTCGCTGGAGCGGGCGGGGCGAAGTGAAAACCTTGCGTAATGCTGAACCGGTCTCCCTGGCACTTCCCCTTTCTGGTCTGATGCTTTACAGCGGTCTGTACGTCAATGAACTCGTTTCTCGGGTGCTTGAGCAGGAAGCTAATTACTCTTCGTTGTTCTTCGATTATCTCAATTGTCTGCAAAATCTCGCCAGTGCCAGCGGTTCTCCTGAGTATGCGTTGCGTCAGTTCGAACTCTCTCTTTTACATCATCTGGGTTACGGCGTGGATTTCCTGCATTGCGCAGGCAGCGGTGAAGAAGTCAGTGACACCATGACGTACCGTTACCGTGAAGAAAAAGGTTTTATCGCCAGTCTGGTGATTGATAATTCCAGTTTCACCGGCAGAGATTTGAAAGCACTGGCCAGCCGTGAATTCCCGGATGTCTCAACGCTGCGGGCTGCCAAGCGTTTTACCCGTATGGCGCTGAAACCTTATCTTGGCGGCAAACCCCTGAAAAGCCGCGAGCTCTTCCGCCAGTTTCAGGTCAAAAAACCTGTCTCACCTTCTGACAATTCTTCCAGCTAATTCGGACTCCGGGCTACACGCCGCCACTCTCAAGGGTGTAAACTGCAGAAATTAGCTTTTTGTTCCATTCATAAATCAATTCATTCTTAAATCTGGAGCTGTTATGGCTGAGTTGCTGTTGGGCGTTAATATTGATCACATTGCGACACTGCGTAATGCACGCGGTACGGCTTACCCTGATCCGGTTCAGGCGGCATTTATCGCTGAGCAGGCTGGTGCTGATGGGATCACCGTCCACCTGCGTGAAGATCGCCGTCATATCACCGACCGCGACGTACGCCTCCTGCGTCAGACTATCCAAACCCGCATGAACCTCGAAATGGCTGTCACCGATGAAATGGTCGGTATTGCCTGTGAAGTTTTACCGCATTTCTGCTGTCTGGTGCCCGAAAAACGCGAAGAAGTGACGACCGAAGGGGGGCTGGATGTGGCTGGTCAGTTGGATAAAATGACCGTTGCAGTCAGCCGTCTCAGCGAAGCGGGCATACTGGTTTCCCTGTTTATCGACCCGGATATGCGCCAGATTGATGCTGCTGTTGCTGTGGGGGCGCCTTATATCGAAATCCATACCGGTGCTTATGCTGAAGCGAAAACTGACCTTGAACGTCAGGCCGAGCTGGAGCGCATTAAACAGGGCGCGGCATATGCAGCCGGTAAAGGTCTGAAAGTGAATGCCGGCCACGGTCTGACATACCACAACGTGCAGCCGATCGCCGCATTGCCTGAAATGCATGAGCTGAATATCGGCCATGCGATTATCGGTCAGGCTGTTATCGACGGATTATCTTGTGCAGTACGTGAAATGAAAAACCTGATGCGGGAAGCGCGCCGGTAATGAGTATTTTAGGTTTAGGTACGGATATCGTTGAAATTTCCCGTATCGAAGCGGTGATTGAACGCAGTGGCGACCGTCTGGCGAAGCGTATTTTGTGCGCGAATGAATGGGCGGTTTATGAGCAACATCAGCAACCGGTCCGATTTCTGGCGAAGCGGTTTGCTGTCAAGGAAGCCGCGGCTAAAGCGCTGGGAACCGGAATCCGCAACGGTCTGGCGTTTGAGCAATTTGAAGTCGTCAATGATGTGCTGGGGAAACCAGGTCTGGTTTTCCATGCCCGCGCGGCGGAAATGGCGGCCGAGATGGGTGTGAAATCGGTTCATGTTACCCTGGCGGATGAAAGGCGTTATGCCTGTGCCACTGTAATCATAGAAAACTAATACTACTTATTTTTGGCATTGCATCACGGCGTGATTACAGCGTGTGATGCAATGCCACAAATTTATCCCAAAGCTGTTCGTTGGTTTCGGTGTGTTGCGGATTGATGATGATGGTATTGTCGATCGGGCAGACGCTCTGACAGGTTGGTTTATCATAATGTCCGACGCATTCCGTACACCGATCGCTGTCAATTTCGTAAATCTCATTGCCCATCGAGATCGCCTGATTCGGGCACTCCGGTTCGCACATATCGCAATTAATGCATTTGTGTGTGATCAGCAGGGCCATGACGTTTTCTCTTATGTTTAATAAACAGGTCAATAATCAGGGCGCGCAGTATAGCAGAATTGCGCTGGTGTAGGTTCTGCATTCATGCCTTTCCACGCCCCCAATGATCCTGATCAAATCAGCTTTTTCACCAGTTCTTCGCTGTGGCGGATCCGCTCCGGCGCGTGCGCTGTATCCTGTTGAACCAGCGCGACAAACAGCAAATCAGTCAGGGAATATTGCGCCGTGGTGGCCGAGAGCGCCGCGCCGCGGGTCGCAGGTAATTCTGCCACTGTATACAAACAATGGTCTGCCTGTTGTTGCAGGGTATTGGGTGAAAAACCGGTAATGGCCAGGACCTTTGCACCACTCTCGCGGGCGACTTTTGCCGCGAGATTGATTTCGTTCCGTTCACCGCTGAAGGAAATCGCCAGCAATAAATCTTCTTTCGACAGCGCCTGCACGGTAGCAACCAGGACATGAGTATCGGATTCGGCAATGGCCGTGACCCCGATTTTCAGCAACTTATACGCCAGATCCTTCGCCACTAATCCGGATGCGCCAATACCGCTCAGCACAATTTTTCGGGCACCGGTGAGCATCGACAACGCAATTTGCAGACGCGGTTCGCTGTTAATATCCAGTGTTGCGCGAAGCGCCGACTGTTTCTCTGCCAGTAATTTCTCCCCCACAACATGCAGGCTGTCGGTGCTTAAAATCTGATTATGCACCGTCACCGGCTCACTGTTTTCCGGTGATGCCAGGGATTCACTCATTGCGAGTTTCAGCGCGGGGAAGCCTTTATAGCCAAGTTTTTGGGCAAATTTCACCACGCCAGACTGGCTGACACCCGCTATTTCAGCCAGTTTCTGCGAACTCATATGACGCGCTTTCTCCGGCTGAGCCAGTAGAAAATCAGCCAGTTTTCGGTCATTTTGCGCCAGCGTCGGATAAAGCTGGCGGATACGGATCATACAACTCATGGAGGATTTATCCCGGTGTGTCTGAATACTTGCATCACATTTTACGGATTATGTTATCTAAAATAGCAAATATTCCTCGCATTGATGAATAATATATTCAAATATTGAGTAATAAATTTGAATTAAAAATTCAGGAGAGAAGCATGAACACAGATCTTAATTTAGGGGCACTGGTTTCAGAAAGCCGAAATCCGGATACGATGAATTTAGATGAGATGTCTACGCTGGAACTGGTGGCCTGTTTTAATCAGGAAGACCGCAAAGTGCCGGAAGCCATCAACAAGGTTCTGCCGCAGATTGCCTTGGCTATCGATAAAGCCGCTGCGTCATTTCAGGCTGGCGGGCGTCTGATTTATCTCGGTGCCGGTACCAGTGGCCGCCTCGGCGTTCTTGATGCGTCTGAATGCCCGCCGACGTTTGGCGTTCCGCACGGCATGGTTGTCGGGTTAATTGCCGGTGGGCCGGGCGCGCTGCTTAAAGCGGTGGAAGGGGCAGAAGACAGCGAAGCGCTGGGTGTTGAAGATTTAAAGAATCTGAATCTGAAGGCTCAGGACACCGTTGTCGGATTAGCTGCGAGCGGACGTACGCCTTATGTCATTGGCGCTTTGCGCTATGCCACAGAAATGGGCTGCGCCACAGTAGCGATTTCCTGTAACCCTGATTCTCCGATTGCGCGCGAAGCCAGCATCGCGATTTCTCCGGTTGTAGGGCCGGAAGCGCTGACCGGTTCAACGCGCTTGAAATCCGGCACGGCGCAGAAGCTGGTGCTGAATATGATTTCAACCGGGGCGATGGTCAAAAGTGGCAAGGTTTATCAGAACCTGATGGTCGACGTGAAAGCGACCAACGTCAAACTGGTCGATCGTGCCTGCCGGATCGTTGTCGAGGCCACGGGCGCGGCACGCCATGATGCTGAGCTGGCGCTGTCTCAGACTGATTTTGACGTTAAACCGGCTATTCTCATGCTACTGGCTGGTATTGATGCATCACAGGCGAAAGCACGACTGGTGCAACATAACGGATTCCTGCGCGCCGCACTGGCTGATTAACCTCAAGGAGTTGAGCATGGCGATGGCAATGGATAAAACGCAGCGGCTGGCTTCCCAGATTCTGCAGGGTGTCGGCGGCGAACGGAATATCAGCAAACTGGAAAACTGCATGACCCGCGTGCGTGTGGAAGTGCACGACGATAATCGGCTGGATCTGACCAGCCTGAAAACGCTTGAAGGTATCAAAGGTTACCTGAAGCAGGGTGACCAGCATCAGTTCATTGTCGGCCCTGGCGCGGCGGCAAAAGTGGTGGATGCGATGCGTCTGTTGCTTAATCCTGCCGGGACGGTGAGTTCGCCAGGTGATGAAAGCGAGATTGCCCGCAATAAAGCCAGCGCCAAAACAAAATACTCTGCGCCGATGAGTGGGGCGCTGCGCAAACTGGCTGATGTATTTATCCCGCTGATCCCGGCATTTATCGCCTCGGGGTTGATTATGGGCATTATCAATCTGCTCAAGCGGCCGGATATCGCCGGTTCCATTGCCCTTGATTATCCTAATGTGCTTGGCTTGCTGGCGATTTTTGGTGGCGCTGTGTTTGCCATCATGAATATTTTAGTTGGCGTGAATGCGGCGCGCGTTTTCGGCGGTTCTCAGGCCATGGGCGGCGTAATGGCGGGGATTCTCTCCAGCCCTGCACTGGCGCAAATTACCCTGTTTGGTGAAGCTTTACAGCCCGGTCGCGGCGGTGTGATCGCAGTATTGCTGGTCGTTGCGCTGATGTGCTGGCTGGAGAAAAGGTTGCGTCAGTGGCTGCCGGAGTCGGTCGAACTGATCCTCAATCCACTGATTACTACACTTATTACTGCGACACTGGCGATTGTCATCCTTCAGCCGATCGGTGGCTATATCTCTGACGGCATCGCACATGGCGTTAATATCGCTATTGATAAAGGCGGATTACTGGTGGGCGCGGTGCTGGCAGGGACATTTCTGCCGCTGGTGTTATCCGGTCTGCATCAGGGGCTGGTGCCGATCCACGTTGAGCTGATCCAGGCACATGGTTCTAATCCGCTGCTGCCGATTTTAGCCATGGCCGGTGTGGGGCAGGTGGGAGCGGCAATCGCAGTTTATATTAAAACCCGAAACCCGCGGCTGAAAAAAGTGATTAAAGGGGCGCTACCGGTGGGCATTCTCGGCATCGGTGAACCGCTGATATTCGGTGTTACGCTGCCGCTCGGCCGCCCTTTTATTGGCGCGTGTCTGGGCGGAGCCGTCGGTGGTGCGCTAATCTGTTACTGGAAAGTCGCGACAGTTATCACGTTTGGTATTTCCGGGCTGCCGCTGGCGCTGACCATTATTTCCGGCAAAGTGATGTTGTATCTGACGGGTTTAGTCATTACGGTATTGGCTGGTTTTATTTTTACCTGGTTGATGGGGTTCAACGATCCCGAGGAGTAGCGGATTGAGTACGAAGCCTGATCGGCGGGTGGTCTTTTTTGATCTTGATGGCACCCTGCACCAGCAGGATATGTTCGGTAGCTTTCTGCGGTTTTTGCTCAGGCGGATGCCGCAGAATCTGATTTTAGTCGTGCCGGTTCTGCCGCTGGTGGGAATCGGACTGTTTATTCACGGGCGCGCCGCGCGCTGGCCCATGAGCCTGTTGCTGTGGTCGATTACCTTCGGCCACGGTGAAGCGCGTCTGAAAGCACTGGAGCTGCAATTTGTCGCTGCGTTTCGCGAGAAAGTGGTGGAGTTTCCGGTGGTGCAGCGCAGGCTGCGTGAATATCTCGACAGCGAGGATACCGAAGTCTGGCTGATCACCGGGTCGCCGGAAAATCTGGTGCAGCAGGTCTATAATACGTCCCTGTTTTTGCCGCAGGTTCGTCTGGTCGGCAGCCGGATCGCCCGTGGCAAAGGCGGATGGGTGCTGCCCTTGCGTTGTCTGGGTGAAGAGAAAGTCGTGCAACTCGAAAGCCGCATTGGCTCACCGCTTAAACTTTACAGCGGATACAGCGACAGCAAACAGGACAATCCGTTGTTGTTCTTTTGTGAGCATCGTTTTCGCGTCAGTAAACAGGGCGAGTTACAGCAACTGGAATAACCGCCAGCGCAAAATTCAGATAAAATGTCTGCCGGTAAAAAATGATTGAGGTTGAAGTGGCAGACGCAGAGTTGGCAGTAATAAATGATGATGAACACTGGATGCGACATGCTATGAATCTGGCGCTGAAAGCGCAGGATGAGGGTGAAGTGCCTGTGGGGGCGGTACTGGTTTTAGACAATCAGGTGATTGGTGAAGGCTGGAACCGGTCTATCGGCCATCATGATCCGACAGCGCATGCCGAAATCATGGCATTACGTCAGGGCGGCAACGCCGTGCAAAATTATCGTCTGCTCAATGCCACATTGTACGTTACGCTGGAACCTTGTGTTATGTGCGCGGGGGCGATGATCCACAGCCGGATCCGTCGCGTGGTGTATGGTGCCGCTGATGCCAAAACCGGCGCAGCGGGCTCTTTGCTCGATGTATTGCGCCATCCGGGCATGAATCATCAGGTGGAGATTACGGCGGGTGTGCTGGCAGAAGCGTGTTCGGAACAACTGAGTGCATTTTTTCGTTTTCGCCGCAGCCAGAAAAAAGCGCTGCGACTGGCAGAGCGTGCCGCGCAGGCCGGTGATGCGGCAGATGATCAGGCCTGAGAAACAGGCCTGCCAGTCTTACGGTGCCAGCGCTTCCTGCGCATTCACCACCGGATATCCCTGACCTAACTGAGCCTGCAAGGCCGCTTTCTGTGCCTGCTGTTTTTCCTTTTCCATCAGATATCCCACCAGACTCAGCTGATAACGACGGATATTCTCCACATAGTTATATGCCTGTGTACCGCGTGCATAACCGTAAGTCGTCCGGCTAAAGAAGCGTTTCTGATTCAGCATCGGCAGACGCTGTTTCACATCTGCCCAGCTGTCCGGATTGGCTTTCTGTTGCGCCGTCAGTTTGCGGGCATCCAGCATATGGCCGTAACCCATGTTATAGGCTGCCAGCGCAAACCAGATCCGTTCATCCTGCGGAACAGATTCCGGCATTTTATCCATCAGATGCGACAGATACTGGGCACCGCCACGAATGCTTTGTTCGGCATCAGTCCGGTCGTCGACATTCAATCCGCCAGCGGTAGCGCGGGTCAGCATCATCACACCCCGTACACCGGTCGGGGATTTTGCCTGCGGATCCCAGTGGGACTCCTGATAGGCGATAGCCGCCAGTAAACGCCAGTCAATATTCCCGGCATACTTTTCGAACAGCGGCTGTAAATCCGGCAGCGTACTGTCGATGGCATTGAGGAAAGTCCGGGTATCAACGTAATCAAAATCGCCCACGTGCCCGAGATATTTCTCTTCCAGCTTTTCCAGGGTGCCGTCTTCTGAAATCTGGCTGAAAAAGTCCAGCATGGCGGCAGAAAGGCTATCGTCATCAGGTTGTTTGCGGTAGTACCAGGTCACAGGTTCGTCGTCAGTCGCATCAAAAGCCACCGCAAGACGCGGATAAACACGCTGCATCAGGGCGATGGTCACCGAATCGCCCAGCGTATAATCAAGTTTACCGTTCTCGACTTGCTGCAACAGATCGCGTGGTGACATCTTATCGGTCGTGGTCCATGCGAGGTCGGGATACTTTTTGCTGGCGGCTTCCAGTGTGGCGATATGCGCGCTGCCAGCAGACACCACCAGCGAGCCTTTGATGTCTGCGAAGCTTTTCGGGCGCACTGATCCCTGCCGGTAAACCAGTTGCTGGGAAACGGAATAGTATTCCGGGCCAGCACGGTAGTTTTTCAGCCGCTCATTGTTGTACACCAGACCGGAAGCCAGCATGTCAGTATTATCATGATCCAGATCGTCGAACATGCTCTCAATGGTGGTGTGCTGTGTCACGACCAGCTGCACGCCCAGATAATCTGCAAAGCGTTTAGCCAGTTCGTAATCGAAACCGAGATTGCCTTCCGGGGAGTTCATAAAAGTCAGTGGAGAATTGAGCGTGCTTACGCGCAATTCTCCACGGGATTTTATTTGATCCAGTTGGTCGCCTTCACCTCTGTGCCACGGGACTGCCGGCCATAAAGCCAGCGCCAGTAACAGGGCGGCGATCCCCATCAGAACATAATTAATTTTTAGTCGCGTCAAATAGTTATCTCGCTGCGGCGCTCTTGTTTTTTTACGCTATGCTGTGCAGTTAGTATGGCTATATCCCCAGTGCTGACGCATTTTGCTCAACAAAACGGCAGTCTGCAACTTTATTCATGATATCCGTAAAATATGTGGGGCTATAAATGAATATCAAGTTTCCCTGCGCAAACGGTTTCGTCGGGCGTCAGCTTTCTTTATAATAGCCCGCGTTTTCCCCCTGTTGCGCCCAAAGAAGCACTGTGGTCAGTGTCTTCGAAGACGAGAGATCTGTGATTATGGAAATACTGCGTGGTTCGCCCGCTTTGTCGGCTTTTCGCATTAACAAATTGTTGTCCCGTTGTCAGGAAGCCCGTCTTCCGGTCAGCGATATCTACGCCGAATATGTACATTTTGCCGATGTCAGCGCGCCGCTGAGTTCGGACGAACAAACCAAGTTACAACGCCTCCTGAAATACGGTCCTTCTCTCGCTGAACACGCTCCTTCTGGTCGTTTACTGCTGGTTACCCCGCGCCCTGGCACCATTTCTCCGTGGTCTTCCAAAGCTACCGATATTGCACACAATTGCGGCTTGTCGCAGGTTGTGCGTCTGGAACGCGGTCTGGCATTTTATGTACAGGCGCCGCAACTGACCGAACCACAGTGGAATGAACTGGGCGCATTACTGCATGACCGCATGATGGAAACTGTCTTTGGTCATCTGGAAGACGCCAGCGCGCTGTTTGCGCAGCATCAGCCGGCTCCGGTGCAGCATGTGGATATCCTGGGCGTTGGCCGTGGCGCTCTGGAAGCCGCCAACACCAAATTAGGTCTGGCACTGGCTCAGGACGAAATTGATTATCTGATGGATGCCTTTACGTCGTTGGGGCGCAACCCGACGGACATCGAACTGTATATGTTCGCACAGGCAAACTCAGAACACTGCCGTCACAAAATCTTCAACGCAGACTGGATTATCGACGGCGAAACGCAGCCGAAATCCCTGTTTAAGATGATCAAGAACACGTTCGAACACACTCCCGATCACGTGCTGTCCGCGTATAAAGATAACGCCGCCGTGATGGAAGGTTCGCAGGTCGGTCGCTTCTACGCCGATGCGAAAGACGGTCTGTACGATTTCCATCAGGAGCAGGCGCATATCCTGATGAAGGTCGAAACCCATAACCACCCGACGGCGATCTCTCCGTGGCCGGGTGCGGCCACAGGTTCCGGCGGTGAAATCCGTGACGAAGGTGCAACCGGTCGCGGCGCGAAACCGAAAGCCGGTCTGGTCGGTTTCTCCGTGTCAAACCTGCGTATTCCTGGTTTCGAACAGCCGTGGGAAGAAGATTTCGGTAAGCCGGATCGTATCGTTACCGCGCTGGATATCATGACCGATGGCCCGCTGGGCGGCGCAGCATTTAACAACGAATTCGGTCGTCCGGCGTTGCTGGGCTACTTCCGTACTTACGAAGAAAACGTCAATAGTCACAACGGCCCTGAACTGCGCGGTTACCACAAACCGATCATGCTGGCGGGCGGTATCGGCAACATCCGTGCCGATCACGTGCAGAAAGGTGAAATCACGGTTGGCGCGAAACTGATTGTACTTGGCGGCCCGGCGATGAATATCGGTCTGGGGGGCGGCGCGGCGTCTTCTATGGCTTCCGGCCAGTCTGATGCCGATCTGGATTTTGCTTCCGTACAGCGCGACAACCCGGAAATGGAACGCCGTTGTCAGGAAGTGATCGACCGCTGCTGGCAACTGGGCGAAGCCAACCCGATTTTATTTATCCATGATGTCGGTGCCGGCGGTTTATCCAACGCCATGCCGGAACTGGTCAGCGATGGCAACCGTGGCGGTCGTTTCCAGCTTCGTGACATCCTGAACGACGAACCGGGCATGAGCCCGCTGGAAGTCTGGTGTAACGAATCACAGGAACGTTATGTGCTGGCGGTGTCTCCGGCACAGCTTGAACAGTTTGATGCAATCTGCCAGCGTGAACGTGCCCCTTATGCGGTCATCGGTGAAGCCACCGAAGAAATGCATCTTTCTCTGAAAGACAGCCATTTCGACAACCAGCCAATTGATATGCCGCTGGATGTCCTGCTGGGTAAAACGCCAAAAATGACCCGCGACGTCACCACATTGAAAGCGAAAGGTGACGACCTGAATGCGGAAAACATCCAGATTGCGGAAGCGGTAAATCGCGTTCTGCATTTGCCAGCCGTTGCTGAGAAAACCTTCCTGATCACCATCGGCGACCGCACCGTCACCGGCATGGTCGCGCGCGACCAGATGGTCGGCCCGTGGCAGATCCCGGTAGCCGACTGCGCAGTCACCACCGCCAGCCTCGACAGCTACCACGGCGAAGCGATGTCACTGGGCGAACGCGCTCCGGTTGCCTTGCTGGACTTCGCTGCCTCTGGTCGCATGGCCGTTGGTGAAGCGCTCACGAATATTGCTGCGGTGGAAATCGGCAGCCTGAAACGCGTTAAGCTTTCTGCTAACTGGATGTCTGCGGCCGGTCACCCGGGCGAAGATGCCGGTTTATACGCGGCTGTAAAAGCGGTGGGCGAAGAACTGTGTCCGGCGCTGGGTATTACTATTCCGGTGGGCAAAGACTCCATGTCGATGAAAACCCGCTGGCAGGAAGGTAACGAACAACGCGAAATGACGTCTCCGCTGTCGCTGGTAATCACCGCGTTTGCCCGTGTCGAAGACGTCCGCCATACCGTGACGCCGCAACTGCGCACCGACCAGGGTGACACCGCATTACTGTTGGTGGATCTGGGGGCAGGTCATAACGCACTGGGCGCGACAGCGCTGGCACAGGTTTACCGCCAGCTCGGTAACACGCCTGCTGACGTTCGCAGCGCAGAGCAACTGGGTGGCTTCTTCAACGCCATGCAGGCGCTGGTATCTGAACAGAAATTGCTGGCCTACCATGACCGTTCCGACGGTGGTTTGCTGGTGACGCTGGCTGAAATGGCCTTTGCCGGACATTGCGGCCTGACTGCAGATATTGCTGCGCTGGGCAACGATGTGCTGGCTGCATTGTTCAACGAAGAACTGGGCGCCGTGATCCAGGTTCGTGCATCAGACCGTGAAGCGGTGGAAAAAACCCTGGCTGATTTTGGTCTGGCGGATTGCACGCATTACCTCGGTACCGTGGAAACCGGCGATCGCTTCATCATCACTTCCGGCAGTAAGCCGGTGTACAGCGAAAGCCGTACCACGCTGCGCACCTGGTGGGCAGAAACCACCTGGCAGATGCAGCGTCTGCGCGATAACCCTGAATGTGCCGATCAGGAACATCAGGCGAAAACCAACGATCTCGATCCGGGTCTGAACGTCAAACTGACTTTCGCTCCGGATGAAGACGTAGCCGCGCCATACATCGCCAAAGGTGCGCGTCCGAAAGTCGCCGTTCTGCGCGAGCAGGGTGTGAACTCACACGTTGAAATGGCTGCTGCTTTCCACCGTGCCGGTTTCGATGCGGTTGACGTGCATATGAGTGACCTGCTGGCCGGTCGCCGTGATTTACAGGATTTCCACACGCTGGTAGCGTGCGGTGGATTCTCTTACGGTGACGTGCTGGGTGCGGGTGAAGGCTGGGCGAAATCCGTCCTGTTCAACGACCGCGTGCGCGAAGAGTTTGAAGAATTCTTCCACCGTCCGCAGACGCTGGCACTGGGCGTGTGTAACGGTTGTCAGATGATGTCTAACCTCAAAGAGCTGATCCCGGGCGCAGAGCATTGGCCACGCTTCGTGCGTAACCTGTCTGACCGCTTCGAAGCGCGTTTCAGCCTGGTGGAAGTGACGGCCAGCCCGTCGATGTTTATGCAGGGCATGGCCGGTTCACGTATGCCAATCGCGGTTTCCCACGGCGAAGGACACGTGGAAGTCCGTGACGCCGCGCATCTGGCGCAAATCGAGCACAGCAATCTGGTGGCGCTGCGCTTTGTGGATAATAACGGTCATGCGACCGAAAACTATCCGGCGAACCCTAACGGCTCCCCGAACGGGATCACCGCGGTCACTAACCTGTCAGGCCGCGTCACTGTAATGATGCCGCACCCGGAGCGTGTTTTCCGCACGGTCAGCAACTCCTGGCATCCGGAAGAGTGGGGCGAAGACAGCCCGTGGATGCGCATGTTCCGTAATGCGCGTAAACAGCTTGGTTGATGCTTAATAAGCCTCAGTAATAAAAATCCGCAGTGCGAAAGCCTGCGGATTTTTTGTATCCGGGTATCCGGCAAAGAAGTAAACTTCAGCCAAAGCGGCTCTGTGTAAAAGAAAATTTCAGTTTACACGCGACCATAAATTTCTAATGCATTGTTTTATAATGAAATAACTTTATTATATTCATGTGGTTTATCATTGCTTAATTAATGATTAACTATTTATATGTGTTTGTCGTTATATACTGCCCCGGTCAACTCAACAGGGCTTTAACGCCAATGAAAAATTTATATTCCGTGAATTATCGCGCAGCATTCGCTTTTGCATTTTTAACCTTTTCATTATTGCTTTCAATTAATGTTAAGGCGCAAGATAATGTTATTAATTCTCAGCAGCAGAATGTTTCCTCGCAAGAAAATGATAAAGGCTTATGGGATTCCTATAAAAATAATGTTGCTGAAACATGGATGGCACCTCAGCAGCAGGATCTCTTTCTGCCTGTATTAACGCGTCATAACCGGCATACACACAGTCAAAAACAAATTGATGGGTATAATGAACATCCGTGGGGCGGCGGTTATGGTATTTCACGTTATGATGAAAAAGGAAACTGGCACGGGATTTATGCAATGGCCTTTAAAGACTCCTTTAATAAATGGGAGCCTGTGGCCGGTTACGCTTATGAAAAAATATGGCAGCCACTGGATGATAAAGAATTTCGTCTGGGGGCAGGGTATATAACCGCTGTTTCGGCGCGGGATAATTATGATTACGTCCCCTTCCCGTTAGTCCTGCCGCTGGTGTCTGTCGGGTACTCGAGACTGACTTTCCAGGCTACCTATATTCCCGGTACAAATTCTAAGGGGAATGTACTTTTTGGCTGGCTGCGTTTGCAAATTTAATAGGAATAGTCTTTAAAGTAATGTTTGTGAGTGTAAGAAATGTTGTATTGGTTTCAGGAAAAATCTGATAATTGGAAAACCATTTTCTTAAAATTCAGATGATTAACGATTTACAGTATTTTTGTTTTATCCGTGTTTATATTCTTCATTCATGATGGAGTTATGATAGAGCTTCAACATGGAGTTAAAACAATAAATGCACATCGTTAATATTAGAAACGTTATCAGGGAAATCATTTTTTTTGGCGCCATCAGTGTGAGTGCGTCAGCATCAGCTAATAATAGTGGTACTAATCCCGTCAGCGATCCCGATACCATTCAGTACAAATCGCTGGCTGCGAACGTGTGGTCAGACTTCACCGATAAAGTATCAACGACCTGGAATGATTCTGATGCACAGGATTTGTATCTGCCGGTAATCACCTGGCATAACCGTCTGACCTACGATAAAGAGAAAACCGATAAATACAACGAACGTCCGTGGGGGGGAGGCTATGGTATTTCCAGATATGATGAAAAGGGTAACTGGAATGGCATTTATTTTATGGCGTTTAAAGATTCCCACAATAAATGGGAACCCATCGGCGGTTACGGCTGGGAAAAAATATGGACGCCAGCAGAAGATAAAAACTTTCGCTTAGGGCTGGGGTATACCGCGGCGGTGACGGCGCGTGACGATTATGAATATATTCCTATCCCGATTGTTTTACCGCTGGCTTCTGTCGGCTATAACAAACTGACCTTCCAGGCGACGTATATTCCGGGAACCTACAATAACGGCAATGTGTTCTTTGCGTGGCTGCGTTATCAGTTCTGATGCGTTTTTTGTGACTGTACAAAGCCCGGCCACAGGTTGTGAACCTGATCCCCCACTTCTGATGAATATTCCACTATGCTAAAAATTCACCGCAGGAATCAATCTGTTGGCTTCTGCGGTGTTTTTTGTTTTCAGGGAATCTACAAAACACTTCATCAAGAGGATCACTCGTGAAAAAAGCATCCCGTTATTTTGCATTGTCTGCACTTGCCTGCGTTTTACCTCTCACGTTGCCCGTCGCTCAGGCCGCCCAGTCCGATAATTTAGAACTGCAACAGGTTCTGGTGCTTAGCCGGCACGGTATCCGCGCCCCGTTGGTCAATTATGGCGATGTGCTGGCCGAATCGACAACACACACCTGGCCGGTATGGAAAACCGAAGGCGGTTTGCTGACACCGAAAGGCGGTCAGGTTTCCGAACATATGGGGCATTATTTCCGTGCCTGGCTGGCGAAAGACAAACTGCTGCCTGCCGCCGGGTGCCCTGAAAATGCGCAGGTCTTTACCTACGCCAACAGTTTGCCGCGCACCATTGATACCGCGAAACACTTCACCACCGGCGCTTTTCCCGGCTGCGATGTCGCGGTGCTTAACCGCGTAGAAATCGGCAAGATGGATCCGGTGTTTAACCCGATTATTACCGCAGAAGTGAACGATACCTTCAAAACCAGCGCCCTGAATTCCATTAATCAGCACGCGGGTGAGGGCGGTCTGACGGGATTGAATCAGCGTCTCAAGCCGAACTATCAGTTGCTGGAAAGCATCCTCGATTATAAAAACAGTAAAATCTGTAAAGAGAAACAGCAGTGCGATCTGGCTTCGCAGCCGTCAGACGTGGTGCTGACACAGGGCAAAGAACCGGGCATTACCGGGCCGCTGCGTATGGCCACCGGGGCGACCGATGCGTTCATGTTGCAGTACTACGAAGGTTTCCCGATGAAAGATGTTGCCTGGGGTAAAATTGATACGCCAGACCAATGGACAAAGCTGGAAACCATCAAAAATCTGTATCACGAAACACTTTTCGGCTCGCCGGCGATTGCTGCCAACGCGGCTAAACCATTGCTGACCTTTATTGCCGGTGCGCTGGACCCGAAACTGGCGTCAACCGCCGATCAGAAAGCCGCGCAACAGGCAAAACTGGCGGTGCTGGTCGGGCACGATTCGAATATCGCTTCCTTGCTGGCCGCACTGAAAACGCAGGATTATCAGTTGCCGGGGCAGTACGAGCGGACGCCTATCAGCGGCACGGTGGTCTTCCAGCGCTGGCATGACAAGAAAGCGGATAAGGATCTGATGAAAATTGAATACGTTTATCCGACCGCCCGTCAGATCCGCAACAATGTGGCGCTGAGTCTGAAAAATCCGCCGGAACGTGTGACGCTGCACATTGAAGGATGTACCGCCGACAAACAGGGCTTCTGCCCGATGGAACAATTTACTCAGGCACTGCAAAAAGATATGAAGGGCTGAGTCTGTTAGCCGCTAGCTGGCAATAGATAGTGATTTAAGTTAGTTAGCGGCATCCATTCGTTACCCGATAATGTGTCAGGTTCCCTGACTCTGGCACATTATGGCGTCCTCTTCGTTTTACCTCAGCGCCCGTCAGCGGGCCAAAATCACCCTCCGTTCGCACCATTTCTGGTGGCGGCGGGAAATCCCCACCTGGCTACTGATTGTCTCGGTTTACAGCGGCTGGTTTGCGGCAGTGTATTTCTGGAATAATCTCGGGCCATGGCTCGCAACGCCTGTGCTTATCTGGTTCACGACCTGGTATATGTCGCTGCAACATGAACTCATCCACGGGCATCCGACCCGCAAACCCTGGCTGAATCAGCTGATTGGCACGCTGCCGCTGGCGGTCTGGTATCCCTATGGCCTGTATCGCGACACGCATCTGCAACATCACCGCAATGAACATCTGACGCTGCCCGGCGATGATCCTGAAGCCTATTATTTCAGCCGCGCCAGTTGGGAAAGTCTGTCGCCCGCCATGAAGGCCGTTGTCCGTCTGCGCAATACCTTGCCGGGAAGAATGCTCATTGGCCCGTTACTGGATATCGTCAGTACGCTGACCGGCGCGCTGATAGCCGTGTTGCGCGGTGAGTGGCGCACAGTGGGGATGTGGCTGATACATGGCGCATTGCTGGTGGTTGTGTTCAGCGGGATGGCGCAACGCGGGCTGTCGCCGCTGTATTTTATTTTCGCAGTAAGTTATCCGGCACTCAGTCTGACCAAAGTTCGTTCTTTCTTTGAGCATCGCGCAGAGCATGCGCCGCAGGCCAGATCAACGCTGAATGAAGCCGGTTTTTTGTGGCGTTTACTGTTTCTGAATCTGAATTATCATCTGGTGCATCACGATTTACCCGGCGTGCCATGGTATGCGCTGCGCCAGATCTATGTCGCTGACCGCGAAGCCTATATTCAGCGCAGCGGGGGTTTTGTGGTGCACGGCTATCGCCAGTGGTTCCGTGACCACACGCAGACACCCGTTGACGTCGAAGCTCATCCTTTTGCCGCCGGGAAATCTCCGGCGCAATCCGTGCCAGGCGACTATGATTATCAGCAGGATACCCCCTGACGGAGTGGCCAGATGATGCTGATGTCTTTGCCGATGTACGCGGTTTCTCGCGCTGATGTGGAAGCGTTCGCCGGAGTGTTACGCCAAAAACTCAGGCAACTTGGCCTCGCCTCCACGCCGGACAGGCTTAACTGGCCGCAGGATTTATTCTCACACTGGCAGGCATCGGATTTACTGCTCAGCCAGACCTGCGGTTTCCCGCTGATGGAAAGCTTGCCGCAGGTTCAGCTGGTAGGCACATTCAGTTATCACGCCCCCGGTTGCGACGGTTTCCGTTACCGTAGTTTTTTGCTGGCGCGTGAGGAGGATGCCGGATTGCATCTGGCCGGTTTCCGTCACCGGCGGCTGGCGTTTAACAGCACCGACTCCCAGTCAGGTTATAACAGCCTGCGTGCACTGGTCGCGCCGCTGGCCCAAGACGGAGCATTTTTCTCGCGGGCGACGGCGACCGGCAGCCACCGTGAATCGCTTCATTACGTTCAGCAGAATCTCGCCGACCTCGCGGCAATTGACTGCGTGACGCTGGAACTCCTGCGCCGTAGCGAACCCCGCTCCCTCAGCGGGCTGGCGGTGATCGGACAAACGGCCGCTGTACCGGGTTTACCGTTGATTACTTCTCGGGAGACCTCTGCGGAGGATCTGGCAATTTTGCGGCAGGCGTTACATGACATCGTGGATGAACCGATCAGTCATCCCTTACTTATTGAAGGATTTACCGAAGTGCCGCGGCAGGCTTACCGCGTCATCAGCCAGATGAAAGCATTAGCTCAGGCGTTTGGCGTCAGTGAGCTGATGCCTGCATTGCAAAAAACGACATAAAAAAACCGGGCACGGTGCCCGGTTGTCGTTTTTCTGCATCATGGGATCAGTGCGTTTCGATCGGAAAATCTTCGTTAATATCGCCCCATTCAGCCCACGAACCGTCATACAGCAGCACGTCTTTAACACCCAGAGAATCCAGCCCAAATGCCAGTGCGGCGGCCGTCACGCCGGATCCGCAACTGGTGATCACCGGTTTATTCAGATCCACACCCAGACGCTCAAACGTTGCCTTCAGATCCTGCGGTGATTTCAGGTGTCCGTCCTGCGTCAATTCGGTAAACGGAACACTCAGGCTGCCGGGAATATGACCGCCGTGCAGCCCGGGACGTGGTTCCGGTGCCTCGGCTTTGAAACGCGCCAGTGAACGGGCGTCGATAATCTGCACGTTACCGATGGCATCTTTGACCTGTTCTGCGCTCACGACCACCGGACGCACCAGTCTGGCGTTGAACGTCGTGGGCACGCGGGTGTGCTCGCCACTTTGCGCCGGCTTACCTTCGGCAATCCATGCGTTCAGACCGCCATCCAGCACGCGTACGCTTTTGGCTCCGAAACTGGTCAGCATCCACCACACGCGTGGCGCGGAGAATAAATCGCCTTCGTCATAAAGGACGATGGTTTGCGTATCGGCCACGCCTAAACGGCTCATCGACGCAGCGAATTCTTCCGCTGTCGGCATCATGTGTGGCAGGCCGGTCGTGCAATCAGAGATGCTGTCGACTTCCACATAAATCGCATTGGGAATATGCGTTTCGAGATATTTTGCGTGGAAATCTATGGGCGGTGTAATGCCCGGTTTGGATTTACGACAATCGATAATGACCACGTCCGGTGAGTTCAGATTCTTCGCCAGCCAGTCGGTAGATACGGTATGGGTAGAAAAAGTCATGTTCTGTTGCCTTATCTTTTTTGTGAAACCAGTCTCAGAGATCGCCCGGGATCAGGGAATACATCCAGGCGTCACGCGGCTGGCCGTGATAATAAAGCCGGTTGCGGTGCAGACCTTCTGATATCGCGCCCGTTTTTTCCGCCACCCGTCGGCTGTGGTCATTGCCCTCCATTACCACGATTTCCAGACGGGTCAGCTCCAGCTCGGTAAACGCAAAGCGCGCCGCCGTTCTGGCTGCCAGCGTCGCCAGTCCGCGGCCGGTATAACCGGTGCGGATCCAGTAACCGAGATTGGCGAATTTATACTCCGGCGTGATGCGGTTGATGCCCACACTGCCAATCAGATTACCGCCTGAACGCTCAAATACACAGAAATTGAATTCTGCGCCGCGATGGCGTTTCTGCTCGCTGTCGGCCAGATATTTCCGGCTGTCTTCAAGCGAATATTTATCCGTACACCAGGATTCCCATGCGCCAATTTCCTTCACGGAGGCTTTAACCGCCGCTAAATGCGTGACGGCCTCAAGTTCGGTCGCTACACGAATTTCGAATTCTTCATCCTGATAGATCTGGCGAGTCATCATGGGCATTATCCTGTCATGGAGGAAACCAATTATTTTAGGAAACCAAAAAAATCAGCCTCACATATCCGGCATCTGTATGTCAATTGGTGAAAACGCCAGTTAAACGAGAAAAAACAGCAAGCTGGCCACCCTCGTTTTTTACGCTTCCGGCACCAGAATCACCAGCTTACATTCTGCATATCCGGCAGGGAAAAATGTCTGTTGCCGGTAACAGATTTCGCCCTGAAGCGGATGATGAAAACGGCGTTCACCGCCTTCACGCGCCAGCACTTCCTGCTGCGACCACCACTGATTGAACTCGTGACTGCGATCGCGCAGGCTGATTACCGACTGACGGACTGTTTCAGAATGGGCGTAATGGCTGGTCTCGGCACGAAACTCCGCCACTACACGTTTGGCGCGTTCCGGCCAGTTTGTGACCAACTGGCGTGCCAGCGGATGCAGGAACATAAAATCCAGCAAATTAGGGTGTTCATCAACCCCCAGCCAGCCACTGAACAACGCCTCCGCTTGCGGATTCCACGCCAGTACATTCCAGCTACTGTCGAGCAGATAACCGGGGCAGGCGAACTGACTGACACAGTCTTTCAGGCTGGCGTCCGGTGCGCCGGAAGAGGGTAATACCTGCGGATCTTTCACCGACGCCAGACTGAATAAATACTCTCGTGCCGCAGGTTCCATGCGCAGCGCTTTGGCCAGGCTGTCAAGGGTCGCAGCAGAAATGGACACATCGCGCCCCTGTTCAATCCACGTATACCACGTTGCGCTGATCCCGCTGATTTGTGCCAGTTCTTGCGGCGCAAACCGCTGGTTCTGCGGCGCGGTGAACCGGGAAGCCCGACCATTTCCGGCGTCACGCGTTCGCGGTGAGTCCGTAAAAACATGCCCAGCGCTTTCGGTCCGCTGAGCGACTCTGCGTTATCAATCATAATATTCACTTAAACAGGGTGTAATTGATACCAGTATAAACGCTCATATTGTACCCGTATAGAACAATGCCTATAGTGATTTTGAGGTCATTTGAAACCCGCATTCTTATTACAAAAACAAGACAGACAGGAGCAATGATGAACACAAAAAATACTCACAGTCAGGCCGTAGATAAGCAGTTTGGTTCACAGGCTCAGGATTATCTGACCAGTGCGGTTCACTCGCAGGGCGCTGATTTACACCGTCTGGCGGGGTTGCTGGCACCCTATAACGAGGCGCGGGTCATTGATCTGGGTTGTGGGGCAGGGCACGCCAGCTTTGTCGCAGCAGGTGTGGTTAAAAATGTGATTGCTTACGATTTGTCGTCACAGATGCTGGACGTGGTTGCGCAGGCTGCGCGGGATAAGCAACTGACGAATATCACCGTGCAACAGGGCGTGGCGGAATCGCTGCCGTTCGACGACCGCAGCGCGGATGTGATTATCAGCCGCTATTCCGCGCACCACTGGCATGATGTCGGGCAGGCGCTGCGTGAAGTGGCGCGTGTGCTGAAGCCGGGCGGGAAATTTATCATGATGGATGTGGTGTCGCCGGGGCATCCGTTGCTGAATATTTATCTGCAAACCGTGGAAGTGCTGCGCGACACCTCGCATGTTTGCAACTATTCACCAGGCGAATGGCTGAACATGGTGGCTGAAGCCGGGCTGGTTGCGCGTGAAGTGACGACAGATCGTTTGCCGCTGGAGTTCACCAGTTGGATCGCCCGCATGCGCACGCCTGAACATTTCGCCGTCGCTATCCGCGAGCTGCAAAAAAAGATGTCTGACGACGTGGTAAAACATTTTGAGATCCAGCCTGACGGCACATTCACCAGCGATATCATGATGCTGGTGGCGTCGAAGAACTGAAGGGAATAGCGGTGAATTGCGCCCTCCGGCATAACGAAGGGCGCAATGTTTCTGCATTATGATTTTTTACCGAACACCTTCTGTCCAGTCATCACCAGCGCCAGCACGGCGGCACCGACAATCAGACCCACCACTAAATCAGTGGCACCGGTAATCAGTGTATTCACCCAGCTTTCGTGCCCGTGCGTCAGAGGCTCAATCAGGCTGTGCATAAATGGCAGACCGTGGCTGATGATACTGCCGCCGACCAGGAACATGGCGATGGTGCCGACGACAGAAAGCATTTTCATCAGCCAGGGGGCGAGATTCACGATGCCGCGGCCAAAGGCGCGTACACCTTTCATGATGCTGCTTTCACCGGCAAGCTTGCTCAGGTACAAACCTGCGTCGTCAATTTTGACTATCGCACCGACCAGCCCGTAAACCCCGATAGTCATTGCCACCGCAATCAGCACCATCACGGTAACCTGATTAAGGAACGGCGCCGATGAAACAATACCCAGCGAGATTACGATGATTTCAGCCGAAAGAATAAAGTCGGTGCGCACTGCGCCTTTGACCTTATCTTTTTCGTGCGTTTTAGCCTCTGTTTCATTTTTTATTTCGGCGGCTGCCGGTTTTTCTTCTTCATGATGCCCGCCCGGCATCAGTTTATGGGCGATTTTTTCGAAACCCTCGTAGCACAGATAGGCACCGCCAATCATCAGCAACGGGGTGATGGCCCAGGGAATAAACGCACTGATCAGTAAGGCCAGCGGAACCAGAATGGCTTTGTTGATCATCGAGCCTTTGGCAACGGCCCACACGATCGGCAATTCGCGATCGGCTTTCACTCCCGTGACCTGTTGTGCATTCAGCGCCAGATCATCACCCAGCACGCTGGCTGTTTTTTTTGCAGCGACTTTACTCATTGCCGCCACATCATCAAGAATCGATGCGATATCATCGATTAAGGCCAGAAGACTACCACCCGCCATAAATACTCCCTTTCATCATTATGATTATGCAAAGGTTCTCCGCGCGCGCGGGAAACCGAACTCTGTAGCCCTGACAGTGCAGGCGATCACAGCAACAGAAAATTCATACAAAATAATCATAACAGTGATTGCATGCCGGCGTCGATTTGTGCAAAAGTTGTGCGGGTTATAAATAACTTTGAAAACTCTCCATACTTTCTCCATTAAATATCTCTATTTCTCCGGCAGTTAGAGTGACTGAAAAGATTACTTTCGTTGTCTCCTTATTTTTACCACAATGGTTGAATTTCTTTACATTCGATTACGTCCGCTTTCATTGATTCGCCGATAATTAATTCAACGGATTGCTTCCGCCCCATTAATTAACGAAACTAACGTCCGCCCCATTAATTAACGAAACTAACGAAAGAAAGGTGCGTAATATGAAACTGTTACCTGCAATTACAGCTGTTGCTATTACTGTTGCTTCATTCTCAGCCCTGGCTGCAACGCCTATTACAGAAATGCAGGCGCAAAGTGGTAATTACCAGTCATTGGGCACTGTGTCTGTGAGCGCGCCGAATACGGTTCCGGGCAGCTTGCATGACCAGCTGAACCAGATTGCCTCAGATAAAGGTGCAAATCACTACCGTGTGATCGGTGCAGACACACCGGGGGATTCAAGTCTGACCCGGGCAAGCGTTGAATTGTATAAATAAAAATCTGGTGTTTTAAACGAGTCGTTTAATTCGTCTGATTCTTATTAGTTTCAATGACGTTATATGAAGTTGAGAAGGCCAATGTCACCTGACATTGGCCTTTTCTATTCCCTGTATCACGCTTCTCATCACATTTATTTTGAGAATCATCCCATGTAATTTATTTTATATGAACCTTTCAGGCGATTTATTCCCTTATTAATCATTTCTTAAGAATTTAAAGATGATATAAGGGTCTATATCCCCAGGAGGACGTTTGAATGTTAAATGCCGCAAGAATGACGATTAAGAACACCGGGATTTCGATTCAGAATCAGTTTTTTTATTTGCAGAATTTTATTAGTTCACCACGCACGATGGGGACGCTGATGCCCTCGTCACCGTGGTTGTGCCATGCGATGCTCAGCCAGATTGACTGGACAACATCGCTGGATATCGCCGAGCTGGGCGCGGCCGACGGTGTTCTGACCCGCCGCATCCTGAGCCGTATGCGGGCAGATGCCAGGCTTGAGGCTTTTGAAATACAGCCCGCGTTTGTGCGTAAGCTTAATCAGATGAAAGATAGTCGTTTGCAGGTGATGGCGCATTCTGCCGAGCACATGAGCACGCAGTATGACGCCGTATTTTCCTGCCTGCCGCTGCTGTCGATGCCTTTGCGTACCAGCATCAGGATTCTGCAGACCACACGGCAACAGCTGAAAGATAAAGACGGCGTGCTGGTTTTATTCCAGTACAGCCAGCTGTCAGAGAAATTGTTATCACGTTACTTCACCTGGAAAAAAATCCGGGTAGTGAAGAATTTTCCGCCCGCACTCGTGTATATCTGTAAACCTCGCTGATACAGCCACTTAGGGGATAGAGCTCGCAAAGCTTATTGCAGGCCATTGCGCAGCAAGGATTTTTCAGTATGATGCCCTGAACGGCGTAAATAAAACGCTACAGAAGCTTCACCGGCAGGTGACAAAAATCTGCCAGTGAGGCTTTTTTGTTGTACTATCTGGCGAGTACATCGGCAGGGCAGTGCAATGACCCACTTCTGACACTCACACTTCATATTGATGATGGATTTTCATCAGGCGGGCTAACGGCTCCCGGGGAATAAAGGATAGCGGTAATGACACAAACCATTTTCATGGTCGGCGCACGCGGTGCAGGTAAAACGACGGTTGGCAGCGCTCTGGCGAAAGCTCTGGGCTACAAATTTGTCGATACCGATCTGGCGTTACTGTGCGCTTCTGGTCTCAGCGTGGCAGATATTGTTGAGCGCGAAGGCTGGGAAGGTTTCCGCCGTCGTGAAACTGAGACACTAAAAGCCATTTCCTCGCCACTGACCGTGGTTGCCACAGGGGGAGGCGTGGTGCTGTCCCAGGAAAATCGCGATTTTATGGGTGAAAATGGTACGGTCATTTATCTGCGTTCCCCTGCATCTACCCTGGCAAACCGTCTGGAAGATGCACCACTGGAAGATCAGCGCCCGACGCTGACGGGCAAGCCGATCGCTGAAGAAATGACAGAAGTCCTGAATGAGCGCGAAGCGCTTTATCAGGAGTCCGCCCATCATGTGGTCGACGGAACTCAGGAGCCGCAGACTGTCGTGAATCTGATTTTGGATGCACTGGCGTTGCCGATGGCGCGCTGAATTCCGCTCATCTCCTGACAAAACGAGCCCGGGTGGCTCGTTTTTTTATGTCAGCACGTTGTGACTCAAGCTTGAATCAGGAACCGGTGTAAACAAAACGGGCCATGTCATGTGAGGGGGATCACGTATGCTTAAGTATTGTACTGATGTATATGTGGGCGTAACATAATAACTCAGGTGATTACTTTAACCTCTAACAATGGAACCCATGATGAAGTCCCTGATGTCGTTTTTTAATCAGCATGCCAAGGTGATGCCTGCCCTCCTGTCGATCACCATCATCCTCATTGAAGCCTCCATCGCCCTGTATATTTTGCGCAATATTTAATCACGATAATCTGCTGAGTTTTACGTCCGTCACCTCATTAATACTCGGCATTTAACTTGCCTGACTCTTAATTTCATCTATTTAAGAATTCCTTTAAGCATATTCATTTGCCTGACGTGTTGTGCGTGAAAAATAAACGACTTGACGCTGACACGTATCAGCTTTAGTTTTTATTTAACTTAACAGGAACCTTGTTCCATATACCGGAACTCACTCCTTTATGACCACATTAGAAAATGCGGCTGCGGTACTGAAATTATTTTCAAAACAGGGGATTAGTCAGGGGCATCCCGGTTTGTCATTCAGTGATGTGGTCGAAAATTTAAAATTACCGAAAAGTACGGTGTCCCGTCTGCTGATGACGATGGAAACGCAAGGGCTGCTGGAACGTGACCCGGACAGCCGTCTGTACCGCATCGGAAAATTATTACTGGCCGTCTCCAGCCATTATTTGTCGGCCCCGCTGGTGGATTTAGCGTCGCCGTATATGACGCAACTCAGTCAGCTGACGCAATGCACGGGTTATATCTCGATGCTGGAAGGGCGCGACATTATGGTGATGCGCATGTTTCCCGGCAGAACGTATCTGCAAGTGGTTACTCCGGCCGGAAGCCTTTTGCCCGCTCACGAAACGGCTATCGGGCGCGCGATCCTTTCGCGCTATACCGATGATCAGGTTCTGGCGCGGTTTAGCGGAAAATATCAGGCGAATTCTGCTAATTCGCCTGAGAGCAAGGAGGTTTTGTTAGCCAGGCTGGCCGATGTCCGCCTGACGGGGGTGTCATTTGCCAACAACGAAACGTTGCTGGGAATAAGTACCTTAGCCACCAGTATTTTTAATAAGCACCGTAATGAAACCGTTGGATTATGTTTATCTTTCCCTTCGCCGGCGCAGGGGAAAGAAATTCCGGAAGGAATAAAAGAAGGGCTGATTGCCGTAACCCGGCAAATTGCCGAAAAATTGGGTGATGAGTATTGGCATTTATCTAAAACGGCCATGTAGCAGCCGTCAGGATAATGACGAATAACGGACCCGGATTATTTGCTATGTGAAATACTTGCTCAACACCAGGGGCCTTATGTCAGATCAACCTGCAAAGAATAATAAGGAGAATCCGCTAAAGGATATTGGCACTCTCATCGTGATGATTCTGTTGTCTGTTTTAGGCGCAATCATCGGTGTCCAGCTGATTACTACTTTAGGCGTTACGCCGAATACCTCGATTATAGGCGCGCTGTTTGCCATGTTACTGGCACGCATTCCGATGCAGGCTTTTTACCGCTACCGTTCTGTTCATACGCAGAATCTGGCGCAAACCGTCATTTCATCTGCGACCTTTGGTGCGGCAAACAGTTTGCTGATGCCGATCGCTATTCCTTATGTCATGGGCCAGCCGCAACTGATCATGCCGATGTTTACCGGTGTGGCCGCAGCGATGTTGCTCGATGCCTACCTGCTTTATCGCCTGTTCGACACCAAAGTGTTCCCGGCCAGCAATGCCTGGCCACCCGGTGTTGCGGCGGCTGAAGCGATTAAAGCCGGTGATAACGGCGGGCGTCAGGCCTGGCTGCTGGTCGCGGGCGTGGTTGTTGGTGTGGCTGGAGCGATGCTGAAAATCCCGATGGCGGCTTTCGGCACGGCGTTTATCGGCAATATCTGGGCGCTCAGCATGTTTGGTATTGGCTTGCTGATCCGCGCTTATGCGCAGCCGGTCGCCGGGCTGGACCTCAACGCGCTGTATATTCCTCACGGCATGATGGTCGGCGCGGGGCTGGTGTCGCTGCTGCAGGTGATTCAGGTGGTGCGTGCTAAACATGCCGACGCCAAAACGACCTTTACCCAACCGGCGAAAGAGGTGCGTAAAGCACTCGGGCTGGGCGCATTCGGTTATATCGCCATCGCGGCACTGCTGGCGCTGGCGGGCGGCCTGTACAGTGAAATGTCAGTCAGTATGCTGATTGCGTTCGTGATTTACGCCGCCTTTGCCGCCTTCTTCCACGAGCTGATTGTCGGGATTGCCGCGATGCACTCCGGCTGGTTCCCTGCCTTTGCCGTGGCGCTGATTACCTTAATTATCGGTATTCTGATTGGTTTCCCACCGCTGGCGTTATGCGTCCTGACGGGCTTTACCGCCGCTACCGGTCCGGCATTTGCTGATATGGGTTTTGATCTGAAAGCCGGATTTATTTTGCGCGGTTACGGCAAAGATTTGCAGGCTGAACTTTACGGCCGCCGCATCCAGTTATTCGCCGCATTGCTGGCATTTGTCATCGCCATTCCGGTGGTGTGGTACGCCCATTACGGTTACTTCGCCCAGGATTTAGTGCCGCCGGTGGCGCGGGTTTATGCCAAAACCATTCAGGCCGGTGCTCAGCCGGGCATTGCACACAGCCTGCTGATCTGGGCGATTCCGGGCGCATTGATTCAGCTGATTGGCGGACCGAAACGCCAGCTTGGCGTACTGCTGGCGACCGGTTTGCTGATCAACAGCGTGATGGCCGGATGGGCCGTGGTCTGCGGCATCGTGCTGCGCATTATCATTATCCGGATCTGGGGTGAAAAAGGGCGTACGCCAATGGAAGTGCTGGCGGCAGGTTTTATTGCCGGTGACGCGCTTTACAGTTTCTTCACGTCGATCTTCAGTGCCAAAAAGTAGTGAGTACCGCACCAACACCAGGGCTGATGTTCAGCCAGCATTAAACACCTGACTGTTCCACGATGAACAGCACCCGCGACCGTTTTGGCTACTGCGTGAAATACGCCGGTCGCGATGTTTTAAGAGGACTGAGTGATGAGTTTGCAACAGACATTAACGGTATTCGAACTGATTGACAGCGCCCACGTCAGCGGTCAGGACATTGTGGACTTGTTCGCCCGTTATCCGGGTATTACCGCCAGCACACACCGCGCTGACGGCCCGAAAGGTGGCACTGATTTTGTGCGTATCACTGTGCCGGGCAGTCAGGGCAAAAGCAGTGGCGGCACGGCACCCACGCTTGGGATTATCGGTCGTCTGGGCGGGATTGGCGCGCGTCCGACGCGTATCGGTCTGGTCTCTGATGGCGATGGTGCGATTGCCGCTGTCACCAGCGCACTTAAACTGGCTGATATGCAGCGCAAGGGCGATGTGCTCGACGGTGATGTGATTATCACTACCCACATTTGCCCGAACGCACCGACCCGTCCGCATGATCCGGTCGATTTTATGGATTCGCCGATTGATGACGTGACCATGAACGACAACGAAGTGGTGGACGGCGTGGACGCGATCCTGTCTATCGACACCACCAAAGGCAACCGCATCATCAATCACAAGGGTTATGCCATTTCACCGACGGTGAAAGAGGGTTACATCCTGCGTGTTTCTGAAGATTTGCTGCGCATCATGGAAATGACCAGCGGCAAACCGGCGGTCACTTTTCCGATTACCACGCAGGACATCACGCCTTACGGCAACGGTGTGCATCATCTGAACAGTATTCTGCAACCGTCAACGGCGACGACCGTGCCGGTGGTCGGTGTGGCTATTACGGCGGAATCTGTTGTGCCGGGCTGTGGCACCGGGGCAAGTCATGAAGTGGATATCGCACTGGCGGCAAAATTTGCTGTTGAAGTGGCGAAAGAGTTTGGCCGCGGCACTTGTCAGTTCTTTGATGCCGATGAATATCAACTCCTGTTGTCGCTGTACGGAAGCTTGCGTCACCTGCAAAACCGGAAGTAACACGATGATGACATCCCTTGCGACGTTAACAATCGGACAGGCACCACGCAGCGACATTATGCCGCTGCTGATGGAACATCTGCCGGCCGGGTCAGTCACCCATGTGGGCTTACTCGACGGGTTAAGCAGGGAGCAAATAGAGCAGCGTTATGCTGCAACTGAGGGCGACGCTGTACTGGTCACCCGCCTGCTGGATGGTTCGCAGGTTACGATGGCTGCGCACCGCGTGGAAAGCGGATTACAGGAAAAAATCGACGTACTGGAAGCCCTGGATTGCATGACCATTCTGCTGCTTTGCACCGGCGAATTTCATCATCTGCATGCTAACAATGCGCTGCTGCTGGAGCCTGACCGCATTATTCCACCGTTGATCGCCTCAATAGTCGGTCAGCATCGTGCGGGGATTGTGGTGCCGGTTGAATCACAGGTGGTTGAGCAGGCGAACAAATGGCGAAAATTAGCCAAAGCGCCCTGTTTTGCTGTTGCCAGCCCTTATCTTTCTGACGATCAGGCGCTGACGGACGCGGCGATGCATCTGGCTGAACAGGGTGCGGAAGTCGTGGTGCTTGATTGCATCGGCTTTAACCGCCATCACCTCGATGTGCTGAAAAAATATCTGAATATTCCGGTGCTGTTACCGAATGTACTGATGGCAAAACTGGCGGCGGAACTGGTGGTTTGAGGTATGACTGAGGGGCGAACAGCTACCCACAATGGCACTGTGCGGCCGTAAAATCAAATCAGCGCTACCGCTTTGCGGGCGGTGTCGTCTCGTGCGGATAAAGCGGTAATAATCAGTGACAGAAGGCGCTTTCTGCCCCTAATATGAAGGCTCTGAAATTTATCGCAAAGGGCCAATCTATGTTGAAAAATAATGAGTATTTTGACGGGAAAGTAAAGTCGATTGGTTTTGACAGCGAAAGCACGGGTTCAGCCAGTGTTGGCGTGATGGCCGTCGGTGAATATACTTTCGGCACCGCAAAGCCGGAAGAAATGACGGTGATCAGCGGTTCACTGAAAGTGTTGATCCCGGGATCACCGGACTGGCAGGTATTTAAGCCAGGCGAGACGTTCTACATTCCGGGTAAAAGTGAATTCAACTTACAGGTCGGCGAAACCACCTCATACCTCTGTAAGTATCTGACTAAATAACTTCTTCAGACACAGAAAAGGCGCTCATAAGCGCCTTTTTTACGTTTTGCATCCGGTCTTAGCGTTGCGCTTCGCCACCTAATGCCTCGATCAGGTTCTGGATCAGCGCTGCCAGTTCACCGGTCATCAGCACGAAATCTGCATCGAAACGCCCAGCGAAGTCTTCGCGGTCGATATCTTCGTTTTGATCACGAATGACGTCGCTGAATTTCAGGCGCTTAATGCTGCCGTCGTCCGCCAGCACCACGGCGATACGTTCCTGCCAGTCAACCGCCAGCTTAGTCACCAGTTTGCCGTTCTCGATATGCGTGGCGATTTCATCGCTGACCAGCACCTGTTTCTTACAGCGGATCACACCGCCTTCCTCCAGAATCGCTTTCAGCTCGGCTTCGTCCTGCAGCGTAAAACCGGCGGGGGTATCGCCGGAACGCACCCATTCGGTCAGCGTCAGTTCGATCGGGCTTTCCATGGTCAGTGGCACCACTGGCAGCGAACCGAGGCTTTTACGCAGCAGCGCCAGCATGTCTTCGGCTTTCTTGGCGCTGGCGGCGTCAACCATGATCAGGCCGTTAACGGTATCAATCCACATGAATGTCTGGCTGAACCGGCTGAAGGCGCGCGGCATCAGGCTGTGCAACACTTCATCTTTCAGGGAATCTTTTTCAGTCTTTTTCAGCTTGCGGTGTTGTTCACCTTCGAGCTGCTCAATCTTGGCCTGTAACTCCTGTTTAATCACCGGAGAAGGCAGGATTTTTTCTTCTTTACGGGCGCAGATCAGGATCTGACCACCGTTGACATGCGTCAGCGCGTCGCCGCCGTGGGAACCCATCGGGGAGACCCAGCCGGTTTTCGACATGTCCTGGCTGCCGCACGGGGTAAAGGTGAAAGCACTGAGCTGTTTTTCCATTTCGTCAGCAGATAACGAAACTTCACGGCTCAAACGGTAAACTAACAAATTTTTAAACCATAACATGGCGTTATCCCTGTCCCGGCGCACTCGTGGTACGCTGAATAAATGAATGCAGGGCGGCATGATAACCAATTGAGCGTCAGCCGTCGTTAAGAAATCGCCGCACCCTGTAACATTGCATAACAGCTTATTCTGGTGACAGTCGCGTCTGGCTTCTAAACTGAATAAACTCAAAAAAACTGACCCTGCAAAGTGTAAAAGGAGAGCAACACGTGCGAATTGGCATTGATTTAGGCGGCACAAAAATAGAAGTCATTGCGTTATCTGATGAAGGTAAAGAGCTGTTTCGCAAACGGGTCGATACGCCGAGAAATGACTACGAACGTACGCTCAAAGCGATTGAAGGGCTGGTGCTGGACGCCGAAAAAGCCACCGGTCAACGTGGCAGCGTGGGGCTGGGGATCCCCGGCACCTTGTCGCCATTTACCGGTAAGGTGAAAAATTCCAACTCGGTCTGGCTGAACGGACAACAGCTGGATGAGGATCTGGCACTGCTGTTAAAACGCGAAGTGCATATTGCCAACGATGCCAATTGCCTGGCGGTGTCAGAAGCCACTGACGGCGCGGGTGCAGGCCGTCACACCGTATTTGCCGTGATAATCGGCACCGGTTGCGGTTCCGGTGTGGCGCTTCACGGTGCGGCGCATGCGGGCGGCAACGGCAATGCGGGGGAATGGGGACATAACCCGCTGCCGTGGCAGGATGAAGAAGAAATGCAGTTTGCCCGTGAAGTCCCGTGTTACTGCGGGAAATCAGGCTGCGTCGAGACCTTTGTTTCCGGCACCGGTTTTGCAGAAGACTATTTTCGTTTGTCCGGTCAGCGGCTCAAAGGCGCAGAGATTATTGCGCTGGTGGAGCAGGGCGATGAAACTGCAGAACAGGCGCTCGGGCGTTATGAGCGTCGTCTGGCCAAGGCGCTGGCGAACGTGGTGAATATCCTCGACCCGGACGTGATTGTCTTTGGGGGCGGTATGAGTAACGTGGATCGTTTGTATCAGACGGTGCCGCTGCTGATTAAACAATGGGTGTTTGGCGGGGAATGTGAAACGCCGATCCTCAAAGCCGTACACGGTGATTCGAGCGGCGTACGCGGCGCTGCCTGGCTTTGGCCGCAATCACGTTTCGCGTTGTAAGCCATTATCCGTTTATCAACTTCAAGGGCGCAGATTTTGCGCCCTTTCCGTTTGTAACCCGCTTCAGTCAGAACATCTTGCTCAGAACGTTTTCCAGCGCATTGACCAGGATCTGGCTGTGTTCTGCGGTAAAGACCAGCGGCGGGCGGATCTTCAAAATGTTGGCATGCGGGCCGGAGGCGCCAATCAGCACGCCTTCTTCGCGCAGTGCGTTGACCACCGCCAGCGCGGTAGCGGAATCCGGCCCGCCGTTTTCGTTGACGAAATCGACGCTGACGAACAGCCCTGCGCCACGTACGCTGCCAATCGCCGGGAAGCGTTGAGAGAGTGCGGTGATGCCGTCAAGAATGGCTTTACCCGCCAGCCCGACACTGGCAATCAGGTTTTCCTG